>DATBMM010000014.1:0-19558 GCA_036554825.1 Candidatus Limnocylindrales bacterium | reverse complement strand
CTCCTCACGCTCCTCGCGTCGGTCTTCTTCAGTGGGTTCGTGCTGGCGATCGACCAGTTCACCGCCCCCGTGCGAGCGATCGCCTACGCGCTGCCGGTCACACATGGGATCCGACTGCTCCAGGACCTGATGCTGCGCGGGGCGACGAACGTGCCCTGGCAAGGTGTCGCGTTGGTGGCGATCGGGGTCGTCACGCTGGTCGCTGCGTGGCTCGTGTTGCGCCGCCAGATGCGGACCGCGTGACCAGACGGGGCGTCAGCCCCGCTCGTCCGGCCTTGCTGGCACGGTCCTGCAATGCCCTTCCCCGTGCGGCGCGACGCTGCATCGCGTTCCGGGGTGCCACCGTTGACGGAGCGATTTCCGCATCAGGGTGAAGCAGCGATGACCGACGAACGCATCATCGAACTCCCAGCGAGCGGGGCCGACGGCTCGGACGAGACCGACGCCGACGAGCGCCGGATCGCCGACAAGCGTCCCGACCCCGAGGGCAGCGATCCGCGCCCGACCGCGGACGAGGACAATCCCCTCCTTCGTGAGGGAGCCGATGCTCCCGACGCCGCGGACATCGAGGATCCTGACGAGCAGCTATGAAGATCGCGCCGACCGGATCGATCACGCCCCGCCGGCCCCGGTCACCGGCCGGGTCGGCTGACCCGGCGTCGCCCCGGGTGCGTCGGCGTCCGGTACGGCCGCTCGACGACGGCTCGACCGAGCTGGTCCATGTGATCGAGTTCGTCCTGCCTGCGGGGGACGCCATCCAGCCGGTGATGTTCCTGGATCGACAGCTCCTCGATTAGCGAGAAGGCAGTCGCCGGCACACGTCGCGCCCCCTCTGCCGGAGGGGGCGCACTTCGTGCAGCCGAGATGTGGTCAGGCGAGGGCCGGCGCGGTCACCTTGCCGACCTTCGGCAGGACGTCGCGCGACGCGAAGTCGAGGAAGTCGGCCTGCTCCGGCCCGATCTGGTGGAGGTAAACGTGGTCGTAGCCGGCGTCGGCGTACTCCTGGATCCGCTCCAGGACGCGGTCCGCATCCGGTGTGCAGAGGATCGCCTCGGCGACCTGGTCCTCGGTCACGCTCTTGGCGAGGTCGGTGAACTGCGCCGGGTTCGGGAGCTCTTGGCTGACCTCGCCGTGCAGCGCGGCGATCGGCCACCACTCGAACGCGGTCTTGCGCGCCTTCGCCTCCGTCTCCGCCCAGCACACGGACATCTGCCCGATCAGTGGGCCGCGTCCGCCCGCGTCCTGGTACGCGTCGAGCAACGCCTTGTCCGGTGAGGTCGAGATCAGGCCATCGGCGTAGCGGGCGGCTTCCCGGGCCATCCTCTCGCCGCTTGCCGCGACACGGATCGGCGGCAGCGACTCCGGCAGGCTGTAGAGCTTGGCGTTCTGGACCCGATAGAAGGCGCCACGCCGGCTGACGACCTCGCCCGACCACAGCGCCCGGATGACCTCGACGGCCTCCTCGAGCATCTCGGCACGGACGTCCCATTCCGGCCACGCCTGGCCCAGGATGTGCTCGTTGAGGTTCTCGCCGGTGCCGACGCCGAGGAAGAACCGCCCGGGCATCAGGTCGGCGGCCGTCGCCGCGGCGTGCGCGACGATCGCCGGGTGTATGCGCATCGTCGGACAGGTCACGCCCGTCCCGACGACGAGCCGGTCAGTGGCTTCGGCGATGGCTCCCAGGACGCCCCAGACGAACGGGCTGTGGGGATGGCGCTCGATCCACGGGTGGAAATGGTCGGAGATGAGCGCGAACGTGAAGCCCGCGTCCTCTGCTCGCCGCGCGTTTCGGACGAGGTCGCGCGGGCCGTGCTCCTCGCTCGAGAGGGCGTAGCCGACCGCCGTCATCGCCCGCGCTCCCGCTGCTCCTTGGTCTCGCCGGCCTCGCGGCGTTCCTTGTTCACGGTCCGCGCGGCACGCTCCTCGGCCTCGTCCTCATCGACGCCGCGCTCCTCGTAGGACTCCTTGATGTGCTCGTACTGACGCTCGCGCTTGTCGCTCCAGGCGTCCTGCGGCATGGCTCCATCCTCCGTCGGCGAACGACGGACAGCCCGATCGGGCGGTCCGTGGCCTGGCGGCCGTGCCTAGCGTCCGGGAGCCGGTGTCAGCGATGCCCGGCAGCGGTGGACGGGTGACGTGGCAGCCGCGTGGCAGTCTCGACCGCATCGTCGCTGCCAGGCCCGACCGCTTGGAGTGGTCGCAGATCCGAGCCCTCGCCGGCGAGCATCGCCCCGTAGATCGCCTCGTACCCGTCGGTCATCCGCTCGACCGAGAAGCGTTCCAGGACCGACTCGCGGATGGCTTCCCGGTCGAGGTCGGCGACTCGGTCGACGCGGAAGGCCATGGCCTGGACGTCGTCGCCGAAGAAGCCGTCGACGCCGTCGCGCACGATCTCGGGGAGGGCGCCAGTCGGCCGCGCGATCACCGGCGTCCCGCAGGCAAGCGCCTCGATGGCCACCAGGCCGAACGGCTCGGGCCAGGAACCGGGCATCAGCGCCGCGTAGCTTTGCGCGAACAGCTGATCGCGCTCGTCCTGCGAGATCTCGCCCAGGTATTCGACCGAGTCACCTGCCGCCTTGAGGGCCGGGAGGAAGACCGCGTCGTAGTACTCGCGCTCCACGCCGCCGGCGGCGACCTTGGCGGCGATCTTCAGTGGTCGATCGGCCGCCTTGGCGATCTCGATCGACTCAACGATGCCCTTCTCCAACGCGACCCGCCCGACGAAGCAGAGGGCATCGGATCGTGTCGTGCCGAACGGCGCGTCGGACAGCCGGAGCCCGTTATGGACGATGCCGGCCCAAGGGACATCCGGGTGCGTCGACGCCTGGTTCTGACTGATGGCGACCAGGCCTCGCGGTGGATCCGCGAGGAGAGCGTCGGCCCAGGGCAGGTCGAGTCGGCCGTGGAAGGTGCTCACCACCGGGACCGGCGAGATGCGCGCCAGCAGCAGGCTGATCCACTCGAGGTGGCTGTGGATCAGATCGAACTCGTCGACGTGCGCCAATAGCGCGTGCAGGGTCTGCTGCATGTAGGGCAGCGAGTCGCCCGTGTAGCCGATCGGCCGGAGCGCTTCAGGGACCGTCGGGATGTGGCGGCCGGGCACCTTCGAATCGCCGGTGGCGAACGTGGTCACCTCGTGGCCGCGGCGATCCAGCTCCGTGACCAGGCCGTGCACGATCCGCTCGGTGCCGCCGTAGGCACCGGGCGGGACGCGTTCGAATGGCGGCGCGACCTGGGCGATGCGTAGCTGGTCGGTCAACGAGTCCTCCGTCAGACACACCTGACCGCGAACCCCAGCGAGTAGGGTCCGCGGTCGTAGTGTCTCACCCCCGTCGTCTGTCGGGGGTCCAGCGGGTCAGTGATCGGGATCGAGGTCCGGCCGTCGGCCTTCCTCGAGGTCCTCCTCGGTCTTGTCGCCGGCGCCGGCACCACCGGCGGCGCCCACGGCACCACCCACGACCGCGCCGGGAGGACCGGCGACCGCGCCGCCGATCGCCGCGCCGGCGGCACCGCCACCGAGGGCCCCAGTGCCGGCGCCGGCCTCGTCATCACCCTCGGCCGCTTCACCGGCGATCGCGCCACCGACGGCACCTACCGCGCCACCGACGACAGCTCCCGGAGGGCCGCCGACCGCGCCGCCGATCGCCGCCCCGGCGAGGGCGCCACCGCCCGCGCCGAGCGCTTCCGCGCCGCGCTCGTCGTCATCGTCGACGTGCCGGTCTGCCGGCCGGGCGACGTCGTTCCGGTCGAGGTCCGTGTCGAGCGGATCTCGCTCCAAGCGTCGCGTGTCATCCCTGTCCATCTGTACTGGCCTCCTCGTGACCTGGGGGTCCAGGGGACCGTAACGACGAGCCAGACCGGCCGGAGTCAACCCGCGGCGGGCGCGCCTAACAGGCGGATATCAGCGGTCCTGGCCGGCCTCACGGATGGTGTCATCGGTCACCGCTGCACCCTCGCGATGCCCGTCCGGGATCGGATCGCCCGCGGTCGGGCCGGATCGGGTGCTGTGCGCGGCCACGCGCTCGTCACGGTCGGAGACGCCGCCCGGGATCGTCTCGGCCGCGCGTTCCGGCAACCGACCGATGTAGGCGCCGGGGTCCTGGTCGCCGTCCCGATCGCGAATCGCGTCGTCGTCGCCGGCTCCTCGTCCGTCGTTCTGCTTGGTGGTCATCCTCGGTCCTCCGCCTCGTGGGGCTCGTCCAGTTCGCGTTCGAAGTCGTCCAGCTGGTCGGCCTTTCGCAGGTCGTCCCGCGTCTCGGGTCGATCCGCGTCGCCTTCCGCGGCCGAGCCGGCGGCTGCCCCGAGTCCGGCGCCGGCGGCCATGCCGATCGGCCCCGCGACGACCGTCCCGAGGATGGCGCCGGTCGCCGCACCAGCCTGGCTGGCCGCTTCGAGCGAGCCCTCCTCGGGGTCGCCGACCGTCTCGCTGGTCGGCACCCGGTCATCCGTTCTGTCGGAGACCCGGCGGTCGACGCGTCGCTTCCCTTCGTCGAGGGTCGTGAGGTATTCGTTCGGCATCGGATGGCGCCTCCTTGGACGACTGCGCTGTGACCAGCGTCGGCCACCCCACATCGAAGGCATGCGTCACCCGACCGACGCGGCGTTGCGCAGGGGTGACAGGGCGTCTGGTCCATACTTCGCGCGGACATCCCGGACGACCAAGGAGCCCGACTTGACGGACCAGGCACCGGCGACGGCCGCACGCGCCTCCGGACGGGCGCGCGGCGAGATCGACCGCACCCGTGACGTTCGTCTCCGGAGCGGACAGGCCATCCTCGTCGGCCTGACCATCGGCGTGCTCGCGATGGCCGCCAAGTCGGGGATCAACGAGGTCGTCGGCGCCAACTCCTACTACGTGATCCTGATGGCCGGCGCTGTCCTGGCGGCGTGGCTCGGCGGCCTTCCCGGTGGCCTCACGGCGGTCGTGACGACGGTCGCCCTGAACCAGGTGGCCTTCGTCCCGGTGGAAGGCGAAGCAAGCTCCGCCCAGTTCCTGCAGGCGGTGTACCTCGTGACGTCCTCGGCGGTGGTCCTGCTGGTCGCCTCCCGCCGGGCGTCTCGAGACCGGCTGGCCGACGCGCTCGCCGAAGTCGCCGCCCTGGCCGACGAGGTGCAGACCCGAGATGACCGCCTCGAGCTGATGCTCGCCGCGTCCGGGACCGGATTTTGGGAGTGGGATATCGATTCGGGCGAGTTGACGTGGTCGGACGAGATCTTCCGACAGCACGGCGTGGAGCCCGGCCCCCGGGCACCCGACTACGCCACCTACCTCGACATGATCCATCCCGACGATCGCGGCACGTTCGAGAGCGCGATCGGATCCGCCCTGGACGGAGCGGACGCGTTCGAGCTCGATTTCCGGGTGGTCTGGCCCGAAGGGTCGACCCACTGGACCCACGGCGCCGGACGCGTCTTCCGGGACGACGCCGGCAAGCCGATCCGGATGATCGGCACCGGCCAGGACATCACCGAGCGACGGCGGGTCCTCGAGGAACGCGATCGGCTGCTCGCCGAGGAACGCAAGGCGGGCGTCTTCCGGGAGGCCTTCGTCGATGTCATCAGCCACGAGCTGCGCACCCCGATCACGACCATCCTGGGCCTCGCCCAGATCCTGGCCCGCCCCGGCCGCGCCGACGATGCCGAATCGCGGACGAGCCTCCTCGAGGACGTCCGGTCGGAGGCGGAACGCCTCCACCGCCTGGTCGAGGACCTGCTCGTCCTCAGCCGCGTCGAGCGCGGCCGGCTCGAGGTCGAAGCCGAGCCGATCGAGGCACGCCGGCTCCTCGAACGGCTCGTGACCCAGGAGGCGCGGGAGCTCCCGAGCCTTACTGTCGAGACTGACCTCGAGCGGGACCTGCCGATCGTCGCCGGCGAGGCCACGTACGTCGGGCAGATCGTCCGCAACCTGCTCAACAACGCCGCCAAGTACACGCCGAGCGGCGCCACGGTCGTCGTCTCAGCCAGGAACGTGGACGGGGCTGTCGAGGTCCGGGTGACCGACGACGGGCCCGGCATCCCGCCGGCGTCCATCGAGCGGATCTTCGAGCTGTTCTACCGAGACCCGGCCAGCTCTCGGATCGTGGCCGGCTCGGGCATCGGCCTGTTCGTCTGCGCCAGCCTCGTCGAGGCGATGGGGGGCCGCATCTGGGCGAAGCGGGCCGCGAGCGGCGGGACGGAGGTGGGCTTCACCCTCCGTGTCGTGGAGCCAGATCCGGCCGACGCGGAGGACGGCATCGGCATCCTCGCGACCGCGGGACCGACCGCCGACAGCGAGACCCCGACGTCAGCCAGCTGAGCCGTGACGACGCGCCCCTACAGGGCGGCCGGATCGACCTTGTCCGGATCGACACCGAGGTCGCGAACGGCCTTGGCGGCCTTGGCGGGCGGAAGCGCGCCACAGCGTGCCAGCGCGACCATCGTCGCGGCCGCGATGTGCGTGGCGTCGATCTCGAACAGCGCCCGCAGGTCCTCGCGGGTGCCGCTCCGGCCGAAACCGTCGGTGCCGAGCGAGACGTAGTGGTCCGGCAACCAGCGGGCGACCATGTCGGGCAGGGCCTTGAGCCAGTCCGTGGCGGCGACGATCGGTCCGCCCTCGAACGGCAGCACCTGGCTCACGATCGGCGTACGCGGTTTGCGGGCGTCCGGTCGGAAGCGGTTCCATCGCTCTGCCTCGAGCGCATCGCGGCGGAGCAGCGGGAACGACGGAGCACTGTAGATCTCGGCGGCGACGCCGAAGCGCTCGGCGAGCAGGTCGCGGGCAGCGACCGACTGCTCGAGGATCGCGCCTGACCCCACGAGTCGCGCTCGGTGCGCGTCCTTACCGATCGACGGCGCCTCGGCGAACCGATAGATGCCGCGCAGGATCTCCTCGTCGGTCAACCCGTCGGGTCGGGCAGGCTGGGCGTAGTTCTCGTTATGGATCGTGATGTAGTAGAAGACGTCCTCGGGCGTCTCGCCGTACATGCGCTGCACGCCGTCGCGGACGATCGCAGCCAGCTCGTAGGCGTAGGCGGGGTCGTAGCCGCGGACGTTCGGGATGGTCGAGGCGATGAGGTGCGAGTGCCCGTCGTCGTGCTGCAGCCCCTCGCCGGCGAGCGTGGTCCGCCCCGAGGTGGCGCCCATCAGGAACCCGCGCCCGCGGGCATCCCCGAACTGCCACATCTGGTCGCCGGTCCGCTGGAACCCGAACATCGAATAGAAGATGTAGAACGGGATCATCGACAGGCCGTGCGTGGCATAGGCGGTACCGGCCGCCTGGAACGAGGCCATCGAGCCGGCCTCGGTGATGCCCTCCTCGAGGACCTGCCCGTCGGTCGCCTCGCGATACGACAGCACGAGGTCGGAGTCGACCGGCTCGTAGCGCTGGCCCAGGGCGGCGTAGATGCCGACCTCCTTGAACAGCGGGTCCATGCCGAATGTCCGCGCCTCATCCGGGATGATCGGCACGATCCGCGGCCCGAGTTCCTTGTCGCGGATGAGGTTCCGCAGGATCCGCGTGAAGACCATGGTGGTCGACACGGGGGTCTGGCTCCCGCCCGCGAACTCGGCGTCGACCTCCGCCGACGGCGCCGGCAGCGGCTTGGAGCGGACGACGCGCTTCGGGATCTCGCCCCCGAGCGATCGCCGGCGCTCACGGAGGTACTCGACCTCCTCCGACTTGGGCCCCGGGTGGTAGTAGGGCGCGTCCTTGAGCTGCTCGTCCGGGATCGGCAGCTGGAGCCGGTCGCGGAAGACCATCAGCTCCTTCTCGGACAGCTTCTTGGCCTGGTGGGTGATGTTCCGCGCCTCGACGCCAGGGCCGAGGGTCCAGCCCTTCACGGTCTTGGCGAGGATGACCGTCGGGGCGCCCTTGAACTCGGTCGCGGCCTTGTAGGCGGCGTACAGCTTCCGGTAGTCGTGGCCACCGCGCCGCAGCTTCGCCAGGTCGTCGTCGGACAGGTGCTCGACGAGCTTGCGCAGCCGCTGGTCGGGGCCGAAGAAGTGCTCACGGATGTACCCGCCACCGGCCACGCTGAACTTCTGGAACTCGCCGTCGAGCGTGTCGTTCATCTGCTGGACGAGGACGCCATCCACGTCGCGTGCCAGCAGCTCGTCCCACTCACGCGCCCAGATGACCTTGATGACGTTCCAGCCCGAGCCGCGGAAGACGGCTTCGAGCTCCTGGATGATCTTGCCGTTGCCGCGGACCGGACCGTCGAGCCGCTGCAGGTTGCAGTTGACGACGAAGGTCAGGTTGTCGAGCCCCTCCCGGGCGGCGACGTGGAGCGCGCCGAGCGACTCAGGCTCATCGGTCTCACCATCGCCCAGGAACGCCCAGACGCGCGACCCCGAGGTGTCGAGCAGGCCGCGGTTCTGGAGGTAGCGGTTGAAGCGGGCCTGGTAGATCGCGCTGATCGGGCCGAGCCCCATCGAGACGGTCGGGAACTCCCAGAAGTCGGGCATAAGCCGGGGATGGGGATACGAGCTGAGGCCCTGGCCGGGCTGTCCCTCCCGCCGGAAGTGGTCGAGCTGCTCCGCGGAGAGGCGGCCCTCGAGGAACGCGCGGGCGTAGATGCCCGGGGCCGCGTGGCCCTGATAGAAGACCTGGTCGCCGGGTCCGTCGTCCTTGCCCCGGAAGAAGTGGTTGAAGCCGACCTCGTAGAGGCTCGCGGAGCTCGCGTAGGTCGACAGGTGTCCGCCGATGCCCGGGAAGCGGTTGTTGGCCCGCAGGACCATGGCGACCGCGTTCCAGCGCACGATCCGGCGGATGCGCAGCTCCATCGCCTCGTCGCCCGGGAAGGCCGGCTCCTGCTCCGGGCTGATCGTGTTGATGTACCGGGTCTGGGTGAGCGGCGGCAGGCCGATCTGCAGCTGACGGGCGCGCTTGAGCAGCTTGTAGACGAGGAACCTGGCGCGGGTCTCACCCTCCTGCTCGACGACCTGGTCGAGCGATGTCATCCAGTCCTCGGTCTCGGCCGGGTCGATGTCGGGCAGCTGGTGCTTGAACTCGTCGAAGTACATGGTCGTGCCTATCGTAGGCCCGTCGCGCTTTGGGTGGAGGTTGCGCGTCGGGGCTAGTCGGCCTCGGGCTCGGGCCGGTGCTCCAGTCGGAGCGTCGTGTCCAGGATCTCGTGGCGGACCATCGAGGGCGTGGCCGGATCGCCGGCGTACTTGCGTTCGAGCGCCTCGGACGCCCTGCGCACCGAGTCGGGGTCCGACGCGTGCGCGGCAGTGGCCGGGAGCCGTCGCTTCCCGCCCTTGCCGAGGTGGATCGCGACGTCGGGGTTCGCGCGCGCTTCCCGGAACCAGCGGGCATTCGCGCCGCGCCACGAGCGGATGAAGACATCGCCGTCGTCTACGACCACCCAGATCGGCGTCTTGTGCACGGGACCGCCGGGGCGCCAGGTCTCGATGCGGATGGTCTTCGCCCCGTCGATCTCTGCCAGGTCCTCATCGTTGAACGGCATCGCGGCCACAGCCTACCCGGCTCACTGGTCGCCGGTGGTCGCTTCCGCATGACGCACCTGATCGGGCGCGGGCCGGCCGCCTGTAATGCCGATGCAACGGTTTTGCAATGTCGAGGGGCCACGGCCTTCAGGAGCGCTTGGGGATGCTGGGACTCGCATGAAAGGAGCCACACCCTCATGACCGATCATCGTGACACCGTCGTCGTCAAGGACGGCGGTTCGAACACCGGCGTGATCCTCGGGATCATCGCGATCATCATCGTCCTTGCCCTCGGGTGGTACTTCCTGATGGGTCCGGGCGCGGGTTCGACCAGCCAGCCGACCGACGTCAACGTCAACGTCGAGCTTCCGAGCGTCGCGCCGTCCTGAGCGAGGTTCGCTACAGACGCTTCGGACGTTGTCCGGCACCATGTGACCCAGGAGGTGCCATGTGAGTACCCAGCCCCTCGTCCTCGTCGCTGACGACGAACCGCGCATCACCAAGCTCGTTTCCATCGCACTCGGCGAGGAAGGGTTCCGCGTCGTCACCGCCAACGGCGGTGAGGATGCCCTCCAGAAGGCCGAGGAGGTCCGTCCGGACATCGTCCTTCTGGACATCGTCATGCCCGACCTCGACGGGATCGAGGTCATGCGCCAGCTCCGTGAGCGGCGACCCGTCGCCGTGATCCTGCTGACCGCCAAGGGCTCGACCGCGGACAAGGCCAAGGGCCTCGACCTCGGCGCCGACGACTACATCGCCAAGCCGTTCCATCCCGACGAGCTCGCGGCGCGCGTGCGCGCGGTGCTGCGGCGATCCTCGGGCGCCAGCCCGGGCTCCGGCGTGCTCGCCTTCGACGACATCGAGATCGACCTCGAGCGCCGGATGGTGACGCGGAACGGCGAGCTGGTCCAGCTCTCGCGGACCGAGTGGCTGCTCCTGCAGCACCTCGCCGCGAATGCCGGCAAGGTCGTCCTCCACACCGAGCTCCTGACCAAGGTCTGGGGACCGGAGTACCGAGACGATCTCCAGTACCTGCGTGTCTGGGTGTCGCGCGTCCGCCGCAAGCTGGGCGCCGAGCCCGGCGAACCGGGTCGCATCAAGACGTTCCAGGGCATCGGCTACCTGCTCGATGTCGAGCCGCCCGCGCCGCCCGAGGCGCAGGAACCGCTCCCGGAGAAGGACGAACAGTCCGCACTCATCGGTTAGGTCGCCGGGGAGCGGGGCCATTCCCCCGGGTCTGCCGCTCCCCGGTCGATCCTTCGCCGCGTCCCGCGGTCCCGCCGGCAGGCGCCCCTGCTAGGCTCAGACGATGCAGCGCTACGGGCCGACGACGGCCCTCGTCATCGTCGACGTCCAGAACGATTTCGCCGATCCGAGCGGGAGCCTGTACGTCACGGGTGGCGAAGGCGTCGCGCCGCTCATCAACGGCGAGATCGCGATGGCCACGTCCGCCGGCGCCACCGTCGTGGCGACCCAGGACTGGCACCCCGAGTCGACCCCGCACTTCCAGAAGGACGGCGGGATCTGGCCGGTCCATTGCGTCGCCGACACGTGGGGCTCCGAGCTGCACCCCGACCTCGGATTGCCGGACGATGCCCCGCGGGTGCGCAAGGGCTCGAACGGCGAGGATGGCTATTCCGGTTTCACCATGCGCGATCCGACCTCTGGACAGGAGATCCCGACCGAGCTCGACGGCCTGCTCCGCGACCGCGGTATCGAGCGGGTGGTTGTGGTCGGCCTCGCGACGGATTACTGCGTCTCGGCGACCGCGCTCGACGCGACGCGGCTCGGCTACGACACCGCGCTCCTGACCGACGCGGTCGCGGCAGTCGACCTGCAGCCAGGCGATGGCGATCGGGCGCTCCAGGCCATGCGCGACGCGGGCGTCGCGATGTGGCAGACGCGGATGCGCTGACCGAGGCGTGCAGCTCCATCTCGTCGACGCGACCTACGAGCTCTTCCGAGCGCATTACGCGCCGCGACCGCCGGTGCTGGGCCGCGACGGCGTCGTGCTGTCGGGCGTGTCCGGTCTCGCCGAGCAGCTCCTGTTCCTGCTGCGCGAGCAGGGCGCGACGCACGTCGGCTGCGCCACGGACCGGGTGATCGAATCGTTCCGGAACGACCTGTTCGGGGGCTACAAGTCGTCGGCCGGGATGCCGCGCGACCTGCTCGCGCAGTTCCCGATCGCCGAGGCCGCCGTCGAGGCCCTCGGCATCACGCTCTGGCCGATGGTCGAATGGGAGGCCGACGACGCGATCGCCGCAGCAGCCGTCCGGTTCGCCGACGACCCGCGCGTCGACAAGATCCTCATCTGCACGCCGGACAAGGACATGGCCCAGCTGGTCCGCGACGAGCGAGTGGTGCTCTGGGATCGCCGCCGGGACCTGACCTATGACGACGCCGGTGTGCGTGCGAAGTGGGGCGTGGCGCCCGAGTCGATCCCCGATCTGCTGGCAGTCGTCGGCGACTCGTCGGACGGGTATCCGGGCATCCCCGGCTGGGGTGCGAAAGGGGCTGCGGCGGTCCTGTCCGCGTACGGCCACCTCGAGGAGATCCCGATCAAGGCCTCGGCCTGGGAAGTCCCCGGAGTCAGCGGCGGGCGGGCGATGACGCTGGCCGCATCGCTCCGAGATCATCTCGCGGAAGCGATGCTCTATCGGGATCTCGCGCGGCTGCGGACCGCCGAGGACGGAGTGAAGATCCGCCAGACGGATCCCGATGACCTGCGCTGGGAAGGCGCACCCCGCGACGCGTGGGAGGCGTTCTGCGACGAGTGGGGGCTGCCGCGGTTGCGCTCGCGGCCCCACCGCTGGCTGGACGAGAGCTAGGGCGCCTCGACGCCGACCGCCGGCAGGATGTGAGCCGGCGCAGGATCTGGCATCAGCGACGGCTCTCCTGGTGGACTTTCCGGCCAGTCCGCCGGCAGCGGGATGGTCGCCCACTGGATGGTGCCGTCGGGCCATCGGACGACGACGGCGGCGGTGTTGCCGCCGAGCGGCGAGGCCGCACAGCGCGCGTTCGGGGGACAGGCGTTGTCGACCGCGATCGCCAACGGATCCTCGGTGTGACCGGCGGCGATCGCATCGAGCCCGATCTCCAGGAGGTCGTTGCAATCGGGCCCCTCGAACGCTCCGCAATCGATGCTCGGGTTCCCGAAGACGACGACGTGGGGCAGGGCGTCACACGCGGCAAGGCCGCCCAACGCGAGCGCCGCCATCAGGAACAGCCGGAGTCGCATCACGCCTACCTGACGAGCGCGAGTAGGGTTCGGTGATGCCGCTTCGGGGCGGCGAGCACGCCGATCGACCGAGGCGAGTGAGCGATGTCGAACCAGCCTCCGCCGTCCATGGCCGTCACCCGGGCACCGCCGCGCTCGGCGATCAGCCCCGCAGCCGCGATGTCCCAGGCCGACAGACCGCCCTGCTGGATGAACGCATCGAACCTGCCGTTGCCGACGTACGCCAGGGCCAGCGCGGCCGAACCCATCGACCTCGGGATGCGGATCGCCTTGCGCACGTTCCGGTTTCGCGTCGCGACCGACCGACCGCTCAGCGCCATGGACACCACGAAGTCGGTCAGCTTCTCCTTGCCCGACGCGTGGATCGCGAAGCTGTCCGTCCCCAGCGTCGACATCAGCATCGCCGGGCCATCGGCCGTCGCGGCGAACGTCTCCGCCCGCGTCGGGTCATGGACGACGCCGACGGTCGGCCGGCCGTCGACGACGAGCGCGATCGACACGCAGAAGAACGGGATGCCGTTCGCGTAGTTGACGGTGCCGTCGAGCGGGTCGATCACCCACACCCTCCCCCGCCCCGACGTCGGCGCCTCGCCCGCGACCGCATGGTGCTCGCCGCTCTCCTCGGCCAGGATCGCATCGTCCGGGTGATACGCGCGGATCGACTCGATGATGAGCTCCTCGGACTGATGGTCTGCCTCGGTCACGACGTCGCGGGCGCTCTTGTAGTCGATGCGCTCCAGGCGCTCATAGCGGTCCATCAGGATCTCGCCAGCGCGCGCCGCGAGCGCGATCGCGAACTCGAGCTCCTCGGCGGCCGGTCCCCCCGCGGCAGCCGCGCGCCGGGGGCCCATCACGGCGTCCGGCATTCGACCTGGAGGTCGATCGGTGCCGACCCGAACCCGGTGACCGTCGCCGTGAACCTGCGCGTCTCGTGCGCAGCGAGTCGCGGGCTCGTCACGAACGCCGCCGTCCCGGTGCCCGGGTCGCCGGCCCGTGAGATCCGGCACGAGGTCTGCCCGACGCCATCGCCCTGGTTCGTGACGGTCAGGGCGACGGCGAGGCCGCCGCTGGTGGCGGTCACGCCGTCGATCGTCGCCGGGAACGGCCCAGCCCCAGCCACCGAGAGGCGGGCCAGCACGGCCAGGACGGCGATGGCGAGGGTCACCGCCACGAACACAGATCCGTGGACCTGACCGGCTGCCGTGTCGCGGAGGCCGATCGGGTTGCACTCATCGCACAGGCCGACGCCGAGACCGACGGGGGCACCGCACCGTGCACAGGGATGGGTCGGTTCGATGGAGGCGGGGCGAGGAGCTGAGGCGGTCGGGGTCACGACCCGATGGTGCCACGGAACCGGGCCGGGAGCCGCTCCGCTACCAGCGGGCGACCGACTCGACGAGCGCGTCGACGTCCTCAGTGGTCCGCGCGGTGATGATCGCGCCGTCGGCGCCCGCCTCGCGCCAGCGCTGCCACGTCTCGCGCGGCGAGGTGACCCACGGCGAGCCGATGACGACACTCGATTCCTTGAGCCACTCGCCCTGGAACCCGACGATGACCGTCTGCGCGTCGCGGTCCTTGCCGGCCGCCTCGAGCGCTTCGAGGTAGACCGGAAGGTGCTCCTCGAAGTTGTCGTCGAAGGCCGTCCAGCCATCGCCGATCCGTGCCGCGAGGGCCGCTCCAGTGCGCGTCTCGCCACCGACGATGATCGTCGGCGGCGGGTCCGGCACCGGGTGCGCGACCGCGTCCCGCAGCGGGTAGAACGGGGAGGGTCGCGTCACCGGACCGCCCGTCCATAACGCCCGGATGACCGCGACCGCCTCCTCGAGCCGTGCGACCCGCTCCTTCGCCGGCGGGAAGTCCATCCCGTAGGCCTCGTGCTCCTTCGGCGCCCCCCCGATGCCGATGCCCAGCACGAGGCGCCCGCCGGTCGCGATCTGGATGGTCGACGCCATCCGGGCGAGAAGCGCGGGATGGCGGTTCATGACGTTCGATACGAACGGCCCGACGGTCACGTGCCGGGTCTGCGCCGCGGCCATCGCGAGCGTCGTCCAGGCCTCGACCACGGGCACGGTCCGGTCGCTGCCCTGCCCGATGAAATGGTCCCAGCACCACAGCCCGGCGAACCCGGCGTCGTCGAGGCGGCGGGCGCTCTCGAGCCACCATTCCGGCGTGGCGCGGATCGACCGCAGGCAGACGCCCAGCGGCAGGCGATCGGCGCGGCCCGCCTCGGCCACGCCCGCTACAGCCCCGTCTCGAACAGCCGAACGTCCTCGGCGGCGATCGCGTGGCCGTCACCGCGGGTCGGGCCGAGCGCATCGCGGGCCCCCAGCCCGTCGAGGTCCGTCGGGAACCGCCCGATCAGGTCGAGCACGACCTTCTGGATCCGCTCAGCGTTCGCCTGGAAGACCTCGAGGACCGAGGTCGCGTCGACCGCCTCGGTGCCCTCGTGGACACCCGCGTCGTAGTCGGTGATGAGGCTGATGTTGACGACGGCCATCCCGAGCTCGCGGCACAGCCACGCCTCGGGGTACTGGGTCATGTTGATGACCTCCCAGCCGGCGTCGGAGAACCACTTCGACTCGGCCTTGGTCGAGAAGCGCGGGCCCTGGATGACGACGACCGTGCCGCGTTCGTGGACCTCGATGCCGTGGTCGCGGATGGTCTCGATCGCCAACCCGCGCAGGACCGGGTCGTAGGTCTCGGCCGACGACAGGTGCGTGACGATCGGCCCGTCGTAGAACGTGTCGGCGCGACCTCGCGTGCGGTCGACGAACTGGTCGCACACCACGAAGTCACCGGGCTTCACGTGGAGCGCCAGCGACCCCGCCGCACACGGCGAGATGGCCGCCTTCACCCCGAGCGACTTCATCGCCCAGACGTTGGCGCGGTAGTTGATGCGATGCGGCGGGATGGTGTGGCGCCGTCCGTGGCGTGGCAGGAACGCGACACTGCGGCCGGCCACATCGGCCAGGAAGAGCGAGTCCGACGGGGCGCCGTACGGCGTGTCGACCTTGATCTCGCGCACGTCGTCGAGCAGCGAGTAGAACCCGGAACCTCCGAAGACGCCGATCTCGGCGGTGTCTGCCACGCGCTGCCCTCCGCTGGTCGTGATGGAGCGGGCCGGCTCGACGCTCGCCCGGGTGCAGTATGCCGGGCTAGGATGGTGCCGCTGCAGCGGCCCCGCGAACGGGAGTCCACGATGTCCGACATGTCGACAGGCCCGACCGACCCGAACCCGACCGCGCCGTACGACCCGCCACCGCCAGTCCCACCGCCGGCGGCGCCGGCGCCACCTCCGGCCGCGACCAGCGCGCCGCCTCCACCCATGCCGCCCGCACCCACCTGGCGCGCTCGTCGCGACGACCCCGGCCGGACCGGAACGATCGTGTTCGGCGTCCTGCTCACCGCCATCGGCCTGTGGTTCTTCGCCGACCAGACGCTCGGCCTGGAGATGCCGCGGCTCAGGTGGAGCGAGCTCTGGCCGGTCTTGCTCATCGGCCTGGGGGCGTGGGTCGTCCTCGGATCCCTGCGCCGCGATCGGTGACCGTCGAGGCGAGGACTGGGTCCACGGCGCCGGCTGCTTGACCTAGGCGCACGGGGCTCCCGGTCTCGTTCGTGGCCCGGAGCGCACGTGGGGTCCGCCACCGACGCCTCGTGGGACCCTGACGCCAGTTCCCCTCGCCCAGCGGCCCGACCCGACGCCACTCGGGGTCGAAACGGGACTGCAGCGCCACGATGCCGCGCTGCCCGCGTACCATCGGGTCGATGCCCACCGACCCGATGCCCGTCAAGTTCGGGCTGCAGCTGTGGTCGCAGGCGACCGACTGGCCCGGCTTCCGCGACGCCGCGCTGGCGGCCGAGGACCACGGCTGGGACTCGGTCTGGACCTGGGACCACCTCCTGGCGATCTTCGGTCCGTGGGAGCAGCCGATCTTCGAGGGCTGGAGTGCCCTCGCGGCCCTCGGCCCCATCACCCATCGCGTCCGGCTCGGCCTGATGGTCGGCGCCAACACGTTCCGGAACCCGGGCGTGACGACCAAGCTCGCGACGACGCTCGACCACGTCTCGGCAGGGCGCGCCGTCGTGGGTATCGGCGCCGCGTGGTTCGAGCGCGAACACGACGCCTTCGGCATCCCGTTCGGCGCCAGCCCTGGCGAACGGATCGGCTGGCTGGACGAAGCGGTGATGCTGATGCGCCGGCTGCTCGACGGCGAGCGGGTCGACCACGACGGTCCCACCTACTCGATGCACGATGCGCTGTGCGAGCCGCCACCGATCCAGCCCCACCTGCCGATCCTCATCGGCGGCAGCGGGCGCCAGAAGACGCTGCGCGTCGTCGCCGAGCGGGCCGATGGCTGGAACACATCCGGCCCGTTCGACCAGGTGCAGGACGCGCTCGCGACGCTCCAGCGGCACTGCGCTGAGATCGGCCGCGACATCGCGACCATCGAGAAGACGGTCAGCTTCCACATCATCCTTCGCGACGACGCGGCGGCCGCCGACGCGCGGACCCGCGAGTTGCTGGCGTACAACGGCGTCGATGCCGATGACTTCGGCGGCTACCTCGCCGGCACGCCCGTGGAGGTCGCCGACGAGTTGCGCCGCCACCTCGATCTCGGGTTCGAGACCGTCATCGTGCGCATGCCGGCCCCGTACGACTACGAGACCATCGAGCGCATGCGAGAGGTCGCCGACCTCCTGGCCCCGTGAACGTCGTCCTGCTGGCCGGCGGCGTCGGCGGCGCCAAGATGGCCGAGGGCCTGGCTCGACAGGTCGGGCGCGACCTCACGGTCATCGTCAACACGGGCGACGATCTCGAGCTGTACGGCCTGGCGATCTGGCCGGACCACGACACGGTCGCGTACACGCTCGCGGGCCTTGACGACGAGATCCGCGGCTGGGGCCTCCGCGGTGAGTCCTGGACCGTGATGGATCGCCTGGAGGCCCTCGGCGAGACGCCCTGGTTCCGGCTTGGAGACCAGGACCTCGCGACGCACCTGTGGCGGACCGAGCGGCTGCGAGCCGGTCGTCGACCGACCGAGGTGGCGCTCGAGCTTGCCGCAGTGATGGCCATCGAGCCGCGCATCCTGCCGATGGCCGACGAGCCGGTCCGCACGGAGGTCCGCACCGACGACGGCTGGCTTGAGTTCCAGGAGTACTTCGTCCATCGCCACCAGGAGCCGACCGTCCACGAGGTCCGGTTCGCGGGTCTCGATGCGGCGACGGCCACGCCCGAGGTCGTTGCCGCCATCGCCGAGGCCGAGGTGATCGTGATCGCTCCGTCGAATCCCATCGTGTCGATCGATCCGATCCTGGCCGTGCCGGGCGTGCGCCATGCGCTGGAGGCGCGCGGCCCGGATGTACCGATCGCGGCGGTCAGCGGGATCGTCGGCGGCAAGGCGCTCAAGGGTCCAGCCGACCGGATGCTCCAGTCGATGGGCGAGGAACCGAGCGCCCTCGGCGTCGCCCGCCGCTACGCACCCCTTCTGACCCACTTCGTCCTGGACGACGTCGATGAGGCCCTGGAGCCGCAGGTCCGCGGCCTCGGCGTCGAGACGCTCGTCACCGACACGATCATGACGAGCGACGTGTCGCGCGCACGCCTGGCCGGCGAGATCCTGCGGTTTGCGCAGGGCGCGACGACCGGCTGATCCGCCCTCGAAGGAGGAGGTGTCCCCTACCATCGGCTGGTGACACCAGCCACACCATCGGATCGTCCGCGCGTCATCGCCATCGTGCCCGTCGGGTCCATCGAGGGCGCCAAGTCTCGCCTCGGCGCGGTGCTCGATGCCGAAGAGCGACACGACCTCGCGGTCCGGCTCGCCGAGCGGACCATCCGCGCCGCCGTCGCGACCACGGGAGTCGATGAGACGTTGGTCATCACCCCGGACGACGAGGTCCGCGAGCTGGCGTTGCGCGCCGGTGCTCGGCCTCTCCGCCAGCGTGGCCGCGGGCTCAACGCGGGTCTGCGCGAGGCGCGCGAGGAGGCTGTCGCCGCAGGCGCCCGAGCCGTCCTCGTGCTCCCGATCGACATCCCCCGCGTCTCGTCCGAGCTCCTCGAGCCAGTGGTCGCCCTTGCCGAGGACGCACCGGTCGTCGGCATCGTGCCGGACCGGCACGGCCGCGGCACCAACGCGCTGCTGCTCTCGCCGCCTGACGTGATCGACTTCTGCTTCGGCGGCGACAGCAGGGATGCGCACACCGAGGCGGCTGCGGCCGCGGGCGCACAGGTCCAGGTCCTGGATGGGCCCCTCACGCTCGACATCGACACGCCCGAGGACCTGCTGCTCGCCCAGGCGGACACGCCCGATGCGGTCGGTGGCTGATCGACTCGAGGCCGTCGCCATCGATGGCCTCGGCGAGATCGCGCCCGGCGACGACCTGCCCGGTCTGATCGCTGCGGCGCTGGCGGCGGACACCTCCGTCGTGCCGCTGCGGGACGACGACGTGCTGGTCGTCACGCAGAAGATCGTGTCGAAGGCGGAGGGCGCCATCGTCGACCTGACGACCATCGAGCCGCGAGCTGAGGCGGTCGACTACGCCCGCCGTTTCGACCGCGACCCGCGGCAGGTCGAGCTGGTGCTCCGCGAGGCGAAGCGTGTCGTGCGGATGGAGAACGGCCTCGTCATCACCGAGACGCACCACGGGTTCGTGTGCGCCAACGGGGGGATCGACGCGTCGAATGTCGGGCCGCGGTCCGGCGACATCGTCACGCTGCTGCCCCACGACCCGGATGCCTCGGCAGACCGCATCCGCGCCGCGATCCGCGAGCGCCTGGACCACGACCTGCCGGTCATCGTCTCGGACAGCTTCGGCCGGCCGTGGCGGTTCGGCATCGTCGACGTGGCGATCGGCGTGTCCGGCCTGTTGCCGCTCGACGACCTGCGCGGCACG
>DATBMM010000001.1:0-4610 GCA_036554825.1 Candidatus Limnocylindrales bacterium | reverse complement strand
CGGCAGCAGGTCCCACTCGTCGGCAAGGTGCCGCCGTGGAAGCAACCGCCGGCGCCGGAGGATCCGAACGCGGAACGACCATTCGCATGGTTGCAGGAGATCGAAGGGGGCGAGGCCGCCCTGGGCGAGGCCGGCGCCCCGCTAGCCGGGTCGATTCTGGTGGGAGCAGAGGATCGGGCACTTCCAAGGACGCATGGGCCGGCCGATGCCGCCGGCCACGCTCAGCCGAAGGCGATCCCCGCACGGATCGGGTCGTCCGAGCCGCCTTCTGCTCCCCGAGGCCCTGGATCTTCTGGTAGGGACAGAATCGCGGCACCGAATGGCGCCGAGCTCTTCCGCGAGGATCCCCTCGCGCCCGTCACGACGATCCGCGGTGGTGCCCCGTCAGATGACGAGGGCGGTCCGGGCGACTCGCCGGCGAGCGTGGCCTGGCTCCGGGCCGGCCGCGGGACCGGCTACCCCCAGCGGGCGGGCGACGTCGTGGAGGTCGACCCGGAGAGCGGCATGGAGCTGCCACCACCGCGCAAGACGGACCGCTTGGGCAGGCCGTCGATGTGGGATCCCGCCCCGACACCGGCGAACAGCAGCTCTGTCGCCCGCATCGAACCCGAGCCACAACCCCAGGCGCGTGGCGGCTCGACGGTCGGGCTCAGCCACTGGGAGCGCTGGCTCGAGTTCTGCGCGCGCATCGATGGCTTCCCGCGCCACCTGTCGATCCACTCCGGCGGGATGCTGGTGACGGCCGCGCCGCTCATCGACATCGCCCCGCTCGAGAAGGCGACGATGCCCGACCGCGTCGTCGTCCAGTTCGACAAGCGCGACGTCGAGACGCTCAAGCTCATCAAGCTCGACCTGCTCGGCCTGGGGATGCTCGCCGCGATGGACGAGACGCTCCAGCTCATCGAGCACGACTGCGCCGTCTGCCTCGACCTCGACCGGCTGCCCGAGGAGATCCCCGAGGTCTTCGCGATGCTCCAGGCGGCCGACACCGTCGGCGTGTTCCAGGTCGAAAGCCGGGCCCAGATGCAGACGCTGCCGAAGTCGAAGCCCCAGAGCCTCGACGACCTGGTGGTCGAGGTGGCGATCATCCGGCCGGGGCCGATCCAAGGCAATGCCGTCCACCCGTTCCTGCGCCGCAAGCAGGGCCTCGAGCCGGTGAGCTACCTCCATCCGAGCCTCGAGCCGGTGCTCAAGGACTCGATGGGCGTGATCCTCTACCAGGAGCAGGTCATGCGCATCGCGATCGAGGTGGCCGGCTTCTCGCCGGCCGAGTCGGACGGGTTCCGGCGGGCGATGGGGACGTGGCGCTCGAGTCGCGAGATGGAGAAGCTCCACGCGCGGTTCGTCGACGGCGCGCTCCAGCAGCCGGGCATGACCGCGGAGATCGCCGAGGAGCTGTTCCGCCAGGTCTCGGCGTTCGCCTCGTTCGGGTTCGCCAAGAGCCACGCCGCGGCATTCGCCCGGACGGCCTACGAATCGGCCTTCCTGAAGCTGTTCTATCCGGCCCAGTTCCTGGTCGGGTTGATCAACGCCCAGCCGATGGGCTTCTACCCGGTCGAGGTGCTCGTCAACGACACCAAACGCCATGGCGTGGCGGTCCTGCCGGTCGACATCAATGCCTCGTCGTACAAGACCACGACCGAGTGGGTGGGGGTCGAGGGCCAGCCGCCCGCCGTCGAGTCGTCGGGCTGCATCGTGCCGTCGGCCGAGGCACGCGAGCGGTGGACGCCGCCGCAGTCCGGCGGCTGGGGTGTCCGGCTCGGGTTGCACCTGGTCAAGGGCATCGGCGAGCAGCACGAGGCGCTGCTCGATGCCGAGCTGGCACGCGGGCCGTATCGGACCCTGGTCGACGTCGTCGAGCGGACCGATCTGCCCGAGGAGGTCCTCGAGCGGCTGATCCGGAGCGGCGCGCTCGATTCGCTCGGGCGGCCGCGCCGCGAGCTGCTCTGGCAGCTCCGGGAGGTCGCCGGCGCGTCACGCGGCCGGATGGACGGTCGGACCGTGCGGGCGCTCGGTCGCGCGGCGGGGAAGCGGGGAGCGGCGGCGGGTCGGCCGATGGACCTGCGCCTGCCTGCGACGGAGGTCCCGGCACTCCCCGCGATCACGGAGTCGGAGCGGACCGGAGATGCCTACGCGGTGCTGGGCGTCGATGCCAAGCGCCAGGTGGTCGGGCTGTTCCGCGGCGCGCTGGACCGACTCGGCGCGGTGACGAATGCCTCGCTGTCGGATCGACGGCCGGGTCGCGTCCGGGTCGGTGGCCTCGTGGTGACGCGGCAGCACCCGATGACGGCCAAGGGCACGGTCTTCCTGGCGCTCGAGGACGAGACCGGCATGGTCAACGTCACCCTCTGGCCGAAGACCTGGGAACGCCTCCGTGGCGTGGTCCGGCGCCACGCGCTGTTGCTGATCGACGGCGAGCTGCAGCGGGAGGGGACGGTCGTGAACCTCGTGGCGCACGAGGTTCGGGCACTCCCCGAGGTGGCCGCCACGGCCGGCGGACCAGAGGTGCCGGGTGGCGTCCGGCAGATGGGCCACGCCGGGATGAGGAGGCTTGGTTGATGGCTGTCGTGCCTGAACGGTCGGGCGTGCGTTGGAGGCTGCGCTCCTCGCTCACGCACTTCGGAGTGCGCTTGCTCCGGTGCTCCCCTCCGCCTTCGCCTGACCGCCCAGGCACGACGAACGCAGTAACGCTCGCCGATCAGCGGCGGGGAACGGCCTTCTGCTGGCCCGGGCGCGCCGCCCGCGTGCGGCCGTCGGGACGAGGAGGGGCGGCTCCGCGGCCGCGGCCGCGGTTCGGGTTCGAGAGCTGCAGGAACCGGCGATACCACGCCGCCGTGGCGGCGAAGAACGCGCCGACCACCGGCGACAGGAAGAACGACGCTGCCACGAACTCACGAGCGAGGTTCTCGTTCTGCGGCCCGGCCGTCACGCCGAGCGCTCCGCTCAGCATGAGGAACGAGTAGCACGCCGCCGCCACGAGTCCGACCAGGATCCCGAGCAGCCAGCTGGCTCGCGGGGCCATGAAGCCCGCGATGAACACGCCACCGATCGCCGGTGTCACGACGAAGTACTGGAAGAGGAACAGCGCGAGCACGCCGACCAGGTCGCTTCGGCCGACGGGTCCGATCGCCAGATAGAGCGCCGTCGATCCGACGGTCAGGATGATCGGGATCCACAGCGCCCTTGTCCGCAGGAGTTGGGGCAGGGCCCGCAGGTCGGAGCGGACGTCGAGCGGATGGAACGCCTGACGGAAGGCGCTGCCGATGCTTGGCCGGGCGGGCGCGGACGTGGTCGACGCCGTCGACCGCGTCGCATCGGCCGCCGTCGACGTCGGCGCGTCGATCTCGTCGTCGTCGAAGGTGGTCGGGAGTCCCTGCTCGCTCCGATAGCGTCGACGGGCCTCGGCCCGGTGGGTCCTCTTGGCGCGCGCCACGCTGTCTCCTGAACGGTCGGGTGGGTGATCGGACGGGTCCGGTGCCGGCCATCGTAGTCGATGCATGCCGGGGTGAGTTCCCGGTGAGTCTCCGGTGAGCGGCGGTTTGGTCGGCGTCGAGCGCTTCGTGCTTGGATGGGCGCGCGCCGCCGCCCGCTCGGTCCCCGCCGGGAGGTCACGCATGCAACGCGTCCGACGCGCGGCGAACGCCGCGCTCGCTCTCGTCGTCGCCCTGTGCCTGTCGAGCCTGCCGGCGGCCGCCAGACCCTTCGGCCACGCCACCGTGCGTGCCGCGACCGTGCCGTGGCCGCCGGCGACCCTCGTCGTGTCGGAGATCCAGACGGGCGGCGCCAGTGCCTCGGACGAGTTCGTCGAGGTCGCGAACCAGGGGATCGCCCCTGTCGACCTCGTCGGCCTGGAGCTCGTGTACTCGACGTCGAGCGGGTCGACCGTGACCCGCAAGGCGACCTGGGCCGGATCGACGATCCTGGCGCCGGGGCAGCGAGCCCTGGTCGCGAACGGCGCTGGCTCCTACGTGGGGATGGGGGACGCGACGTACACCGGCGGCTTCGCCGCGACCGGTGGCGCGGTCGCCATCCGGGTCGTGGGCGGTTCGGTCGTCGATGCCGTCGGCTGGGGCGACGCGACGAATCCGTTCGTCGAGGGGACGGCCGCGCCGGCTCCGCCGGCCTCATCGAGCCTGGAGCGACGACCCGGTGGAGCTGCCGGCAACGGTGCCGACACGAACGACAACGCCGTCGACTGGGTCGTCTCGGCCACGCCCGGGCCGCAGAACCTCGCCTCGCCACCCGTCCCGGATCCCGGCCCCACCGCGACGCCTGCACCCACTCCGACCATGACGCTGACGCCCGCTCCGACCATGACCCCGTCGCCGTCGCCGTCATCGACACCCGGGCCCACCTCGACGCCGACTCCGGAGCCGCCCCCGACACCCGAGCCCACGGCGACGCCGACTCCAGAGCCGCCCCCGACACCCGAGCCCACGGCGACGCCGACGCCGACCCTCGAGCCGACGGCGACTCCCGTGGCGACGGCGACCCCCACGCCGACGCCAGCCCTGTCCACCGTCGCGGATGCCCGTGCCCTGCCGGACGGATCGGTCGTGTCGCTCGCCGGGACCCTCACGACGCCCCTCGGGGCGCTCGAAGCCGGGCGT
>DATBMM010000325.1:0-4004 GCA_036554825.1 Candidatus Limnocylindrales bacterium | reverse complement strand
GGAGGGGCCGACGGTGTTCGCTCCCTTCGGAGCCGGCGACGCCGACAGCCCGTACCTTGGGAAGGCCGGCTGGGGCATCAACTTCCGGATCGGCGATCTCGACGCGATGGTGACGCAGCTGCGCGGGGCGGGCATCGACGTGACGGTCGACGACGAGGAGTACCCGAACGGCCGGTTCGCCCAGCTCCACGATCCGGAGGGGAACTCGATCCAGCTATGGGAGCCCGCCTAAGCGTCACGCCTCACCGGCGGTGCACGGTCATCGGCATCCGGGTCCGCGGTCGGAGCGGCGCCGCGGCTGTCCCGTGTCCCGGCGCCAGTATCCGCCCCGTCCCGGAAGAAGGGGGCCGGCAGTCCCAACCCCACGCGGTCGGCGAGTGCTGGGATGAAGGCGGAGGGATCGAGGTTGCGTGGCCTCCGGTTGTGTGTGGTATCGCTGTTGGTCTCGTCGATCGTGATGGCTGGCGTACCGGCGGCGGCCGGCGATGGACCGGTCTGGCGACGCGAGCCGGGGGGCCGGCTCGCGGGGGTGACCGTCAGCCGAGGGGGGCACATCTACGCGACCGGCTCGATCACGGGCAAGCGCGGCGACGCGCTGATGGTCGCGAAGTACCGAGCGAGCGGGCACCTCGTCTGGCGCAGGACCTGGCGGCACCCGGGCCGTCTGTGGCACGCGCAGGGCCTCTCGATCGCCCCCGCTCCCGGCGGTGGTGTGTACGCGGGCGGGTTCACGGGTTACGGGACCGGTGAGGGCGGTGACGCCCTGGTGATGCGCTACTCGGCCGGTGGGCGGATCCTGTGGCGCCGGGAGATCGGTCAGGAGCACGGGACGGCGATCGTCGTTGCGCTCGCGGCGTCGCCACACGGGGTGGTCGCGGCCGTCGAGGACCATGGCTGCTGCGACATCGCGGTCGAGCGGGAGGGCTTCCTGCAGGCGTTCCGTGCCGACGGCACGCCGTCGTGGAGCAACGAGTTCGAGGCTCCGGGGATCCCGGCCGTGACCCGCGATACCGCCTGGAGCGTCGCGATCGGATCCGGGGGTCGCCTCTACGCCGCAGGCTCGATCGATCGCCGGGTCTACCGGCAGGACGCGCCACCGCCTGACGTCGACCGCATCGTGCAGGCGTTGAACCCGCGCGGACGTGTGCTGTGGACCCGTGTCACGGGCTTCGATGGGATCCGTCGGCACGGGGACGACGTGAGCGACGTTGCAGCCCGCGGGGCGTTCGTCGTCGCGACCGGAACCTCGTGGCCCCGGAGTGGTTCGCGGACGCGAGCGTGGGTCGGTGCCTTCGACGCCGACGGTCGCCGGAGATGGTCCGACGGCTGGGGCGGTGGACGGACGCAGCGGTTCGCGACCGAGGTCTCGATGGCTCCGTGGGGACCGTTCTATGTGGGAACCGAATCCTCGCTCCGCCGGTACGGGCGCACCGGGGGACTGGTGTGGGAGAGGCCGATCCCAGGTGGCACCTGGGTCTCCGACGTCGCGGCGGTCGGAGCCGTGTACGTCGTGACAGGACCCGAGCTCCAGCGTTGGCGCCGATGAGAGCGACCGCCTTCACCGGCGGTGCACGGCCATCGGCATCCCCGTCCGTGGCCGCAGCGCGATCGCAGGCTGTACCTCCATCCGATGCGTCGGGTCGTGCGAGAGGGTGATGCGACTCGCGATCGTCGCGAGCACCAGCGTCGCTTCGAGCCACGCGAAGCCCTCGCCGACGCACATGCGCGGCCCCGCCCCGAACGGCACGTAGGCGTCCCTCGGGCGCTTCGGGTCGTCCTCGAGCCATCGCTCCGGCCGGAACCCCCACGGCTCGTCCCACCATCGCGCGTCGTGATGCAGGAGCCATGGCGACACGACGAGCACCGATCCAGCGGCGATCCGATGCCCGTCGGCGTCGAGGTCGGCGGTCGCGCGCCGGCCGATCGCCCACGCGGGTGGATACCGGCGGATCGACTCGTGGAGCACGGCGCGGGTGAACGGGAGCGACGGCACGTGGGCAGCCGTCGGCGGCCGGCCGGCCAGCACCCCGTCGAGCTCGGTGAGGAGCGACGCCCGAGCCTCGGGATGCTCGGAGAGCAGGAGCCAGGTCCACGTGAGGGCGTTCGCGGTGGTCTCATGCCCCGCCAGGAAGATCGTGATCGCCTCGTCGCGGACCTGCTCGTCGGTCATGCCCGGCCCGTCCTCCCGGGCACGGAGCAGGAGCGAGAGCAGGTCGTCGCCCTCGGCTCCCGTCGCACGGCGGCGCCGGATCATGCCATGGACCGTCTCGTCGAACACATCCTTCGCTCGGTCGAAGCGACGGTTGGCGGGAAGCGGGAGGTGCTCGGTGATCGGGAGCCACGGGGAGAAGGCGCGGTCATACTGCGCGAGCACGTCCGTGAGCGCCCCGGTGATCCGCGCCGCGCGCTCGTCCTCCACGTCGACGTCGAAGAGCGTGCGGCCGACGATCGAGAGCGTCAGCCGGGCCATCTCGGCGTGCACGTCGATCGTCTGCCCGTCGCGCCATCGATCCGAGACCCGCTCCGCGAGCTCGACCATCGTGGCGCCGTACCCCTCGATCCGCCGGTGATGGAAGATCGGCTGCACGAGCCGTCGCCGCCGCCGATGAGCCTCGCCGTGCGAGGTCAGCAGGCCCTCGCCGAGCATCCGCCGCGCCGCGTCCATCGTCGGCCCCTTGCGCACGTCGCGGTGGCGGTCGACAAGCACCATCCGGACCAGGTCGGGACGATTCAGGACGAACAGCGGCGTCCGCGGGAGCCGCACGTGCACGACGTCGCCCTGGGAGGCCGCCTCGGACAGGAAGCCGATCGGATCGCGCCGCAGCGCCCGGAGCGCAGCGAACGAGGACCGCGCCGGTCGCAAGGTCGCCTCCATGGGTCCTTCCTACACCCGGACGCCTGTCGTCATCACCCACGGATCCCGAGCGCGAAGCGGAGTGCGCGGTCGAGCGCGCGGAGTTCGCCCGCCGAGAGGTGGCCCAGCGGGTGACGGCGAACGGCATCCTTCGGGATCGTCTGCAGGGAGTCGCAGTTGGCGACCGAGCGAGCCTCGAGTCTGTGTTCGGGCCCGAGCGGCACCTCGGTCGGGATGTCGCACACGCGCCCAGGGAGTTACAGAGGATCCCGTAGAGCGTACGGCGGGATGGCTGTAGCTCCGTGCTGCTCCACCATGGATGGGACGTGGAGCGCCGATCATGACCCCCGTGGACCTGAGGGTCCTCATCACCGCGCTGCTCGTCGCGGCCGCGATCGGAACGGCGGTCGCCGTGGCCGCGCTGAGCCATCGCTCACTGCGGCGTCCGGACCGCCGGGTCCTCTTCGGCGCCGCGCTCATGGCGATCCCCGCCCTCTGGCTCACCGGAGCCATCTCGCAGCCGGATCTCGTGATCCCATCGGGAGACGACCAGCCGGGTGAGCGTCCAGAGCCGGCGGTCGTCGACGAGGCCGTGCCGGCGCCTCGGCCGGTTCGCGTCAGCGAGCCCGACCCCTCCCGCGAAGGACCCGGCTCGGCACGATCTGCTCCGAAGGCTCAGTCACCGGACGACCCGCCGTCCGTCGAGCCACAGGTCTCCGACGCCGACCCTCCTGGGCAACCTCCGGCTCAGCCGGATCCCCCGCCGGAGCCTCCGGGTGGTGGTGGCGGCACGCCGCCGCCGCCTCCTCCGCCGGACGAGACGGTGTCGCCTTCACCGTCACCGTCGCCCACGGTGTCGCCCTCGCCTGATCCGGGTGGAAACGAGGACGAGGACGACGACGACGACGACGACAAGCACGGGAACGGCCACGGCAACGGCCACGGCCACGGCAACGGCCACGGCCACGGGAACGGCGACCGCAGGGCCGAGGTGGCCTAGCGAACCTCCGGCCGTGACCGAGGGGGCGATGGACCGCGAGACCGCCCACGCGTTCGCGCGCGAGCGGTGCCTGAAGGAGACCACCTACCGGCACCTGGTCTCGGTCGAGGGCGTGATGCGCTCGCTCGCTCGCCGGTTCGACGAGGACCA
>DATBMM010000319.1:0-4811 GCA_036554825.1 Candidatus Limnocylindrales bacterium | reverse complement strand
GGCCGACCGATCATCTTCTCGAGCTCGGGCAGGCCGTCGGTCAGCACGTCGGAGACGCGCTCGCGCCACGTGACGTCCTCTGGCCACGCCCGGACCACGATCTTGCGCCCACCCGTGTCGACGTCGACCTGGGTGAGCTGCGTCGGTCGATCCGCCACGACGACGCGATACCAGTCGAGCGGATCGGCGATCCGACCGGAGGTCAGCTCCACGCGGTCGTCATAGGTGCGCTGCGTGACGTCGTCGCCGTATCCCTCGGCGTCGAAACCGCTCGGCAGGATGATCCGGACCGCGCCGCGGTTCGCGTCGCCCCACGCCCACGCGGTGAAGGTCGTGAACGCGCGACCCACCCGCACGTCGCTATCGGAGCGAGGCTTGCCGCCCGGTAGCACGAAGTCGACCCGCATCGATCGCGACTGGCGGTAGTACAGGTTAGGGATCCGGACGGTGACCTGGCGCGAGAACTCGAGGTCGCGCGTGCTCACGCTCAACCGGCCGCCGCCCGAGGTCGCCCGGATCTCCCGCGCCTCGATCGGCACGGTGAACAGGAGGCGGTCGTAGAAGTAGCGCGTCGTGAGGATGCCGCTGGGCGTCCGTCGGACGGTGTTCGGCTGGAGATTGGTCGCCTTCCAGTCGACGCGGACACGGACCTCCCCGTCCGCCGGCACGACGCGATACGTCGCGTCTGCGCTGAGCCGCAGGTCGTCTTCGGCTGCCCGGATGGTCGGCGCGGCGCCCGGCATGAGCACGGCGACCACGGCGAGGAGCGCCGCAGCGGCGAGGACCGACCCACTCGAGGGCGGCCGGGGATGGCTGGGTCGGCGAGTGGTCATCGGAGCTCCCCTCAGGACCGGAGGCGAGTGGCGTGCATCCTGACGTGTCGACGGCGGCGCCGGCGGACGCTCACGACCAACAAGGCCACGATGAACAGGAGGGCGACGATGATGCTGGCGATGCTGAACGCGCGTCCCTGGCCCGATGGTTCGGCATTCACCCAGGACGCGGCGGCCTCATCGGACGCCTGACCCGAGGCTCGAAGATCGCCCCGCGCGAAGGAGTCGCGGGCGGCGGCGAGGTCCGCGTCCGGGGTCTCCCCCAGCAGACCGAGCGTCATCAGCGGCGTCATCTCCGCCGGTCGCAGCGAGACGGCCGCGACGTACTGCTCGATCGCCTGGAGCTCCGCGCCGCCCTCCGCGAGCGCGTCGTCGAAGCCATCGTCGTCCTCGAACGTCTGCCGCAGGGTGACCGGTGCGATGAGGCCGGCATCGGCGGCCGCACCCTCGACCCGTGCGCGAAGCTCGAGCACGGACTCGGCATCGTCCATCAGCGCCGTGCCCTCGTCGAACCGCCAGGCGCGCATCGCGTCGCGGATGGACAGCGGCACGTGCCAGTCGCGGACCGCCGCGACGAACGCGTCGTAGCGCGTCCGAGCCGCCAGCCGCGCGTCGAGCAGCGGGATGTCCTCGGGGCGGGCGACCCACGTGCGCCACAGGTCGTCGTAGCTCTTGCCGGTGCGGTTCTCGAGCAGGTCCAGCAGGCCGCGCCAGTCGACCGGGCCCCCGACGATCTCCTCGCCGCCGCCGCTCGGCTGGTAGGCGCTGATGCGCTCCGCCGCGTCGCTCCACACGGACCGCAGGCCACGCTCGCCGGCGCGCTGGCCGATCTCCCTGGCAAGCACCAGCGCGGCGGCATAGGCGTAGTCCTCCTGGGCGACCTCGGCGGTCCCGACCGCGCCCCACGCGTTGAGCGGGATCCGCGACTGCTCGAGCTCGGCGGTCAGGCGGTCGCTCGTGACCTCCAGGCCGGCATCGGCGGCGGCCAGCTCGGCGTAATACGAGGCGAACGCCTCATTGGACCATCGATCGGCCAGCAACGCGCCGTTGAACCAGGCATGGGCCGCCTCGTGGAGCACCACGAAGTCGTCGGCGTAATAGGCGATCGCCACCTCGCCAGCGGACGGGTCGAAGATCCCGGCATAGCCACCGGTGGACCGGCTGACGGCCTCGGTCACGACGAGTGGCTGATCGTAGTCCGGCCACGGCAGGCCGATCCGGGCGCCAAGCGCCGGGAGCGACGCCCCGAGCAGGCGGCGGATCCGCTGCGCCCACGCCGAATCATCGACCCATGCCCGCACCGTCACCGTGATGTCGCGGCCGAGGACGTTGGCAGTGACCGTCGAATCGCGGTACGCGCCGGGGCGATCGGCCACGAGATAGGCGAAGAAGTCGAGCGGCTTCGACAGCGAGCCGGAGCGGAAGATGGTCCGGCCGTCGGACGACGTGGTCGGTGACGGGATCCGGCCGGCCTCGACGGAGACCTCGTAGCCCTTCGGGAAGATGACGGTGACCGAGCTGCCCGGCGTGTCGTCGCTGGCGAACGCCCAGACCGGGAACGACACCAGCGTGTCGCCGATGCGCAGGTCGCGGACCGGCGCGCCGCCCGGGTCCTTGAGATCGAACGTCAGGCGGTAGCGGGCCGACTTCCCACTGCCGAGATCCTGGGCCAGGTTCAGCCGAAGGAGCGTGTACGCCGACGTGCGCCGTGCCACGCGGACGGTGGGCTGGCCGTTGCCCTCCCAGCTCAACCGGTACGCGCTCGAGGTCGGCAGCACGGCGAGGAACGCGTGGTCGAAGAAGTAGCGCTTGGTCGTCGTGTCGCGGAGGCGGTTGGTGAGCGTCAGGTCGACCGTGACGCGGACGCGCTTCTCGTCGGGTCGGACGTCGTACCGCGCGGCGGTGACGATCGTGAGGTCAGGCGTCGCGGCGCGGACCGCGGCTGGGCCGTCGCCCGGCAGGCCCGCCGGCAGGACACCCGCCGGCAGGACGCGGGCCGGCACCGCGCCGAGGATCCCACCCGACAGGGCGAGCGCGACCGCCAGGGCGAGGCGGATCCCGCGGGTCGTCGTCACGCGCCCTCCGCGGTGGCGCCCGCCGTCGCCTCGTCCAGCTCGGCCGCCCGACCCGCGTAGCGCGCGAGGAACGCGGCGTTCCGGGTGGTCCGCCCCGACTGGTCGGGGATGCGACCGCCGAGCCACAACCAGCCGGCGGACTCCTCGAAGAGGCGGTCGGCGATGCCCACGATGCGGGCCAGCGCGAGACCGAGGCTGTCCGCGGTCGGCGGTGCCGGAGCCCCGGCGATCGGCAGCTCGATGGCCAGCAGCGGCCGCTCGTCCTCTCCGATCGAGAACTTGGCGAACGGGAACTCATCGTTCCAGCGCAGGAGCTTGCGGTACGACTTGCGGAACATGTCGGCGATCGGCGGGGCGAAGTGGGCCCAGCAGATGAGCGCGAGCGCCGGGTCGAGGATGATCGTCACGCGGAGGTCGAACCGGCGGCGGCCGTCGAGGACGAGATCCCAGCTGGCGATCCCATCGCGCTCGGCGCGGTCGACGGGCTCGAGGCCCAGGTCGGCGAGCCAGCGCTCGACGTCGGCCGGGCGCACGGGAGGCGCACCAGGGTCGGCGGATGGCATGGCCCGCGGAGTCTAGCCCATCGAGCCGGCGGCACCGCCCTCATCGACCGGCGCCACGAGCACGAACCGGCCGTCCTTGTCCGGATGACGGATCAGCGGCCGGCGGAACGGCAGGTAGTCCTCCTGCAGCTTCCCGACCGGGACCAGCGTGTTCGGTCTGACCGAGGCGCCCCAGATCGAGCTCACCCGCGGGTACCACACGTCGACGATGCGAACGTGGGTCACCTCGTACTCCGAGCCGAAGGCCGGGTCGGCGGTGGCCTTGAACCCGGTCATGACCCAGGCATGCGCGCCACGCCAGACGAGCAGCCCCACCGGCCGGTTCGTCTCCCGGAGCGCGCGCGCGGCGGCCCGTATCGCGCCCTTTCGGGAGCCGGCGACGACGACCTCGAACTTGCCATAGCCGAGTCGCTCGAGACCGCGCGCCCAGCCTTCGGCCTCGGCGCCCTGGCCGCGGAGCCGATCGGTGGACAGCCGCCGGGCCAGCCGGTACAGGGGGTCCTGGGCGGTGCGCGAGGCCTTCGTCGCACCACGGTCCATCACGTTCATCATCGTCTGCATCGCGCCCGGCACGCAGTAGATCTTGGTGGCCTGGCTCGCGAAGTCGCCGCGCCGGTACAGGTTCATCTCGAAGGGGCCGGCCGCCGCCGGCGGGTCGTAACGTGGCCGCTCCTTGGGCGTCGGCTGCGGCTGGGCCGGTGGGTCCGTGGCTGCCGGCGACGCGGACGGATCGGCGAGGGTCGGCGGCAGCGTGCGTGCCGGGGTCGGGCTCGGGCTGGGGTCGAGGCGCGGGAGGGCCGTGGGTACCTGGGTCGGATGGGGTGTCCGGCGCCCTTGAGCGATCTCCCCGGCGTTCGCCGAACAGCCGACGAGGACCGTCAGCAGGCCGGCGACGATCCACGCCTGGAGCGGCCCACAGGTCCTCCATCCCCGGCGCATCGCGTATCCATACCACGGACCGGCGAACTGCCTCGGCCAGCCAGGAGGCGGCCGGTCGTGAGACCCCGGGCTAGCCGCTCGAGACGGCCTCCTGCACATGCAGCCCGGCACGACCATGGGCGTGCGCGTGGCGACCGCCGGGCTTCATCTCGACCGACTCGCCGCTCTTCACGACCTTCCTCGTGAAGTCGCTGCTCCGCACGTCGGCCGCGACTCGGACGTTCCGTCCGATCCGCGTATTGCGCGGGACCACCGCCCGCTTCCCGACCACCGTGATACCCGAGTTCAGACGCGCCGGCTCCTTGGAGTTCGGCCGGTCGTCGAAGGGTCCCGCGCCGACGATGGCGCCCTGCCCGACGACGACCTGCTTGTCGAGGATCGCGCGGTCGACCACCGAACCC
>DATBMM010000260.1:0-2374 GCA_036554825.1 Candidatus Limnocylindrales bacterium | reverse complement strand
GCCTCTGGAAGATCGATGGAATCGGGCAACGGTACCTCCCGACGGAGCGCCAGATCCTCAGCGCCGAGCGGTTCTTGCAGACGCATGCATTGCCGCTCGACGAGATGCTCGCCCCGATCCCCGGGGCAGACCCGCGGGCGATCAGGTCCGTCCGGTTCCGCTTCGAGGGCGCCGGTTCCGTGCTCCTCGACGACGTCGGGTTCGAGATCGGAGCGCGATCGGTCGACTGACGCCATCGGCCGGTTTCGACCCATTGGTCCCCCGCCCAGGGCCCATCCGGCCCTAGCCCGCGCGTCGGCCCGGGGTGACGATCCACCTGCCAGGGAGAGAGCAGGAGGGCTTCGAGATGACCAAGACCACGATAACCAGGTTCTTCGTCGGAGGGCTCATCGCCTTCATCGCCGGCGTGCTTCTCGCGACGGCGGCGGTATGGGCAGCGTTCGCGGCTGGCGAATTCGTCATGGACGGGCCTGACGTGACCGGCGTGAAGTTCACCGCGTTCGGATGGTCGATGGTCGGCCTGATGATCGTCGGCGGCTTCTCGATGATCGGCGGCGCGATCGCCGGCCTCATGGCGTGGATCGGAGCGCTTCTCAACACGGCGCAACTCGCCGATAAGACGTGGTTCGTCCTGCTGCTCGTCCTGGGGCTGCTGAGCTTCGGGTTCATCGCGATGGTCGCCTATGTCATCGCCGGCCCCGACAGCACCCAGGCACCGCGGCAGGTCCCACAACCCGCAGGGAGCTAGCGATGGAACGCGTCATCGAGCCGCTCGCGAGCGGTCTTGGCAATGGCATCGGCTGGCTCGCCGATCACGGCGTCCTGTTCGTCGCCTTCGCCGCGCTATGGGTCGCCTTCGGCGGCGCCTTGGTCCTGAGTCAGGGCAGCCTCGACGACGCGTGGGCGACGATCCGTGGCTTGCCGCTGATCGTCCAGATCATCGTGTGGCTGCTGTTCCTGCCCGTGATGGCGGGCCTGTGGATCTGGGAGACGACGTGGCCGCTCGTCGTCCGCGTGCTCCTGATCGTGTCGCTCGCGGGCTGGAACCTGCTCGTCTTCCTCCCACGCGCTCTTCAGGCGGCACGACCGTAGCGTGGGCACGACAGCCGGGACGCGGGGATGCGACCCTAGACGTCTACATGGAGGTGGACCGATGAAGATCGTCGGGCGGATCATCGCGATGCTGTGGGTGGGCCTGATGGCCTCGATGGCGGGGGCTGCGGTCGCCGCCATGTCGATGAAACAGCGGATCGTGCCGAAGGCCGATCCGGAGGCCGAGGAGGTCCTCCTCGCTGCGATCTTCGAGCCGATCGCCTTCGAGTCCAAGGCCACGGCGTTCCGTGGCGGCCGGGCGGAGTTGTGGTTCGGCGGCGGGCTCATCGACCTTCGCAAGGCGACCCTGGACCCCGCCGGCGCGCGGCTCGAAGTCCGTGCCGTCTTCGGCGGGTGCCAGCTCCTCGTGCCGGACGACTGGCAGGTGACCACGAGCGTCGTCGGGATCGGCGGTGCCGGTGATGGCCGGCCGCGGATCGCCCGGGCGTCCGACGCCCCGCACCTGACCGTCGAGGGCATCGCGTTCTTTGGCGGACTCGGCATCAGCTCGGACATGCCCGTCGAGGCCGAACGCTCCGTTCGCGACGCCGTCGCCCGACGTCAGCGCAAAGGACAGGACAGCCCGGGTGTGCCGGTCATGGAGCGCGAACCTGTCACGACCTGAACCCGCGGGCGAGGTGGCCTCGCCCACGCCGAGCTTTCTCGACGGCCCCGTGACCGAGGTGGGGCTGACCATCCGGCTGCGCGAGGCCACTCTCGAGGACGCCGAGATCGTCGACGGCCGGGCCGGCCGGCCGGAGTTCATCGGCGAGTTCAACGACTTCGGGATCACGCCGCCCAAGACGCTGGCCGAGAACCTGGCCGGCGGCAAGCGGATGGTGTCCCCCGACAAAGGAGGATTGCTCATCGAGCGCCTGAGCGACGGCGCCGTCATCGGCGACATCGGCTGGCACGCGGTGAGCTACGGCCCGGGCGAGCAGTCGCGGGCGCTGAACATCGGGGTCGCATTGATCCCCGAGGCCCGCGGCCAGGGGCACGGGACGGAGGCCCAACGCCTCATCGCGATGCTGCTCTTCCGGCTCTTCGACATCGAGCGGGTCGAGGCGAGCACCGACGTCGACAACGTCGCCGAGCAACGCTCGCTCGAGAAGGCCGGCTACACCCGCGAGGGGATCATCCGTCGCGCGCAGTGGCGCGCCGGCGCGTACCACGACCTCGTCAGCTATTCGATCCTGCGCGAGGACCTCTGACCCATCCCGCGTCGCACACGCGTGCGTGCGCCCGGGCGTGACAGCGCCGCCCCGACGACCGCGCCGGCGCG
>DATBMM010000231.1:0-6070 GCA_036554825.1 Candidatus Limnocylindrales bacterium | reverse complement strand
TGCCAGTTGTCCCGCCAGGGGCACCGCTGGGTAGCTATGTTCGGTCGGGATAAGCGCTGAAAGCATCTAAGTGCGAAGCTCGCCTCGAGATGAGGTTCCCCACCGGGTCAACCGGGTAAGACCGCAGGGAGACCACCTGTTACATAGGCCGCATGTGGAAGTCCGGCGACGGATGAAGCTGAGCGGTCCTAACGGTCGAGGGCTTGACCTCTTCAGCAACTGACCAGGGGTCAGTGGCTGGGGATCGCGATCAGATCCCTGACGACTCATCACGAGATCGAAGATCTCTTCCGGCGCCCGCCGGGTCCCGACGCGGACCCGCTGCGTGCCGCTGCCGAACACGTCCAGACGCAACGAATCCCGGTGACTCTAGCGGAGAGGCCATACCCGTTCCCATCCCGAACACGGAAGTCAAGCTCTCCAGCGCTGAAGATACTGAGAGGGCAGCCTTTCGGGAAAATAGGTCGTCGCCGGGATTTTTGCGTTCCTGGGGCTTCTGAGCGAGCTCCGCCGTTGCCCCCTCGCGGTATCCTCCGCTGCGATGGCGGACATCGCGGCACCGGGAACCGCCCTGTCCACCGCGCCGGCGACGGCTGCGGTCTGCCCCTATCTGCTCGGCGCCGACGGCGCGTGGCGCGCCTCGAGCGCGTCCCGCGATCACCGATGTCACGCCGTCGCGCCGCCGGCCGCCCTGGCCACCGACAAACAGCGGCGGCTGTGCCTCGTGGCCGAGCATCTCGACTGCAGCACCTACAAGGCCGCCTTCGCCGCCTACGAGGAAGCCGGCTCGGTCCTGGACCGGCCGCTCCATCGACCGGTGACGCGGACCGCACCGCTATTCCTCGATCGCGGACGCATCAGCGTCTCGATGCCCGGCCTGCCGGATCGTGGCGTGGGTCAGGGTGGCCTCGTCGCCCTGATGATCGTCGCGTTCGGGGCGCTGGCGGTGAGCCGGCTCGGCGGTGGACCCGGGATCGTTCCGGCCGCCGCCGACCCGAGCGCGTCCGGGACCCCGCCGTCGTCCGTGGCCGCGTCGATCGCGCCGGCGACGCCAGCCGCGGAGTCGCCGCCGGCCGCCTCGCCCGATGCCCCGGTCCCGACCCTCGTGCCGTCGGAGGTCGAGCCCAGCCCGACACCTGCGGCGACGCCCACTCCGCCGGCCACGACACCGAAGCCATCGAGCGCCGCGCCGACGACGTATAGGGTCCGGAGCGGCGACACGCTCAGCGGCATCGCTGCCGTGCACGGGACGACGTGGCAGGTCCTCGCCGAGCTCAACGGGCTGGACGATCCGCGCCGGCTCCGAGTCGGTCAGGTCCTCAAGCTGCCGTAGCCGCTCACGACAGGAGCCGGCATGAGGCGCCAGGTCAGCGCTGGCAGCCGCGGCAGTAGGACGTCACGAATCCGCCCGCCTTGACCTCGGTGATGCGCGTCCCACACCGCGGACATGGCTGCCCGCCCTTCATGTGGACCGCGAGGAAGTCGCGGACCTGGGTCTCGAAGGTGGGCGGGACCCGCTCCCGGAGGACCTCGATCGCGTCGCTCAGCGTCGACCGCATGGCGCCGTGCAGCGCGTCGATCTCCTCGGCGGCCAGGGACGCGCGCTTGCGGAACGGCAGCAGCCGAGCGGCGTGGAGCACCTCGTCGCTATAGGCGTTGCCGATCCCCGACACGAAGGCCTGATTGCGAAGCAGGTTCTTGAGCTCGCCCGGGTGCTTGCGGATCCGCTCGCGCCACACGTCCAACGTCAAGGCCGGGTCGAGCGCATCCGGCCCCAGCTCCCCGTCGCCGAGACCTGGCACCGGGCGCTCCACGCCCGTCGGCAACAGGTAGACCTTGCCCATCTGGGTCGGGTCGCGGTAGCGGACTTCCGGTTTCGCGTCGGCCGCCGGCATCCACGGTGCGCCGCGGGTCCAGGCTGCAGGCTCGAAGCCCGGAGTCGGCCCCGCCTCGCCGAACCCGAGCACGACGGCCGTCTTCGACGGGAGCTTGGCCTTCGGCCCCGCCAGCTGGAAGCGGCCGGTGAGCATCGGGTTGACGACGATCCGGTCGCGATCGAGGTCGATCTCGAGGAACTTGCCGCGCCTCCGGATGGCGGTGACGCGCTGGCCGACGAGCGCGTCCAGTTCGCTCGGCGTGCCGCGGACGGCCAGTGGAGCCAGTGCCGTGGCGGCCGTCACGGGGCGTCCTCGGAGGGCCGCGTCGAAGGCTTCGGCGACGATCGTCAGGTCCGGAAGTTCGGGCACGGCTGCCGATCGTAGCCGATTGTTGCGTGCAGAAACGCTGTGCTAGACTCTCCCGGCCCCGAGAGGCAGGACAGCTGAAGAGCGGAATCAGGCCACAGCGAGCGCGAAGGAGCGGACCGCGGAGTTCGATCACCACGGACCACACCCGAACGGATCCCTGACCGGGCCTGAGCGTCGCTCAGGCTCTCGTGATTCTCGGAGCGAATCCAGGACAGGAGAGACCGAGACATTGACCGACGAGCAGCAGGGCGGCACCACGCCGGCCACCGACGCACCCGCGGCGGTGGACACCCAGGCGTCTGACCGACCCGCAGGGGCGATCGCCGTCGCCGACGAGCCGGCCGAGACCACGGCCGCAGCGACCGAGGCCCCGACGGAGGAGAGCGCGGACGGCGCGGCTTCGAGCGGTGACGATCCCGTCGCCACGAGCGAGGACACCGCGACGCAGACGGCCGCGACGCCGGACGACCCGACGGCCGCCGCCGTGAGCGGGGCAGCCGCCTCCTCCGAGAGCACCGCACTGACTGACAGCGGTGCGAGCGAGCCCGCCGTGAGCGAGGCTGCCACCTCCGACGGCGCCACGGCGCCCGCCGAGCCATCGTCCGCGACGGCCGAGCCGGCGGATGAGGCACGCACGCCGATCGCCACTGCCGAGGCGACGCCCGAGGCATCTGATACACCCACCGCGGAGGGCGCCACCGCGGAGGGCGCCACCGCGGAAGCCGCTCCTGCGGAGGCCGCTCCTGCGGAGGCCGCTCCTGCGGAGGCCGCCCCTGCGGAGGCCGCGCCTGAGCCGCCCGCCCCGAAGCGTGACCTCGGCCCGGAGCCGACGACGATGGAGGAGCTGCTCGCCGAGCAGGAATCCGACATCAAGAGCTTCAAGCACGGCGACGTCGTCGAGGGCACCGTCGTGCGCATCGACAAGGACGAGATCCTCGTCGACATCGGCGCCAAGAGCGAGGGCGTCGTCAGCAACCGGGAGCTCTTCGGCCGCCACGGAGGCGGCGAGAACCAGGCGCCGCTCAACATCGGTGACACCGTCCTGGTGTACGTCCTCCAGCCCGAGTCGCCCGAGGGTCATGCGGTCCTGTCGCTGCGACGAGCCGGCCTCGAGCGCAAGTGGCGCGCGATGCAGGAGCAGTTCGAGGCGGGCGTCATCATCGAGGCGCCGGTCATCGATCACAACAAGGGCGGTCTCATCGTCGACTGCGGGATCCGCGGCTTCGTACCGATCAGCCAGATCGTCGACTTCCCGCGCCGTCCGCAGAACGATCAGCCGCGCGATGCGGCGCAGGAGATCGCCGAGAAGCTCCAGCCGTTCGTCGGCCGGAAGCTCCGGCTCAAGATCCTCGAGGTCAACCGCAAGGCGAACCGCCTGATCCTCTCGGAGAAGGTGGCCCTGTACGAGGAGCGCCGCGAGAAGCGCGACGAGCTCTTCAGCAGCCTCGAGGTCGGCCAGAAGGTGACCGGCACGGTCCGCTCGATCGCGCCGTTCGGCGTGTTCATCGACCTGGGCGGCATCGACGGCCTGGTCCACAAGAGCGAGCTTTCGTGGAACAAGGTCAACAACCCGGAGGCCGGCTACAAGGTCGGTGACGAGGTCGAGGCCGAGGTCATCGACATCAACCACGAGCGGGGTCGGATCAGCCTGTCGATCCGTCGCCTGCAGCCGGATCCGTGGCACTCGACGGTCGCCGACTTCAAGGTCGGTGACATCATCGACGGGACCGTCACGAAGCTCGTCAACTTCGGCGCGTTCGTCAGGGTCCGCGATGGGCTCGAGGGCCTCATCCATATCAGCGAGCTGTCCCATCAGCGCGTCGCCCACCCTGGCGACGTCGAGCACGAGGGCCAGTCGCTCAAGCTCAAGATCATCTCGCTGGACTCCGAGCGGCATCGCCTCGGCCTCAGCCTCAAGCAGGCCGAGGAGCCGCCGGCTCGACCTGCCGCAGAGCCCGGCCAGGGCCCGTCAGGCCGGTCGGAGCGCCGCCCGCGGCAGGAGCGCGGCTACTCGATGAGCGACGCGATCCAGGAGCCGGAGGGTGGCATCGACGATACCCTCGCGTCCGCCTTCGCCCAGGTGCGCCAGCAGCTGGCCGAGGCCGAGACCGCCGACGTCGAGACTGCCGCGACGGCAGGGCCGGAGGAGACCGCGACCGCGGACCCCGAGCCTGCCACTGCCGAGGCCGAGACCGCCGAGGTCGAGACTGCCGCGACGGCAGCGCCCGAGGAGACCGCGACCGCGGAACCCGAGCCTGCCACGGCCGAGGCCGAGACCGCCGACGTCGAGACTGCCGCGACGGCAGCGCCCGAGGAGACCGCCACTGCGGAACCCGAGCCTGCCACTGCCGAGGCCGAGACCGCCGACGTCGAGACTGCCAGCGTGACCGCCGAAGAGGCTCCCACCGAGACCGAGCCCGTCGCCGAGACGGCGACCTCGACCGATGCTGACGACCCCACGGCGACCGCCGAACCGGTCGCGGCGAGCGAGCAAGCGGCCGCAGTCGAGGAAGCCCCGGACACCGCTGCCGCTGAGGCAGAAGCGACGGCCGAGGCGCCGTCGACGGAGGACGAGACCAAGGCCTGACGGCCAGAAGATCGTTCAAGCGACAGCGCGATCGACCCGCCGGCGACCGGCGGGTCGTTTGCATTTCTCAACTGGAAATGCAGCATCCGCCCACCTGTCGACCGGCGAATCCATCTATGGAGACCGGTACTGATGGCACCGGGCGACTGGCGCGAACGTCGTGCTAGCATGGATTTCAGGTCGGCACCAGGAGAGCCGACGAAGGGAACAGGCGTTCGACTCGATGGACCGCTTCGACAAATTCACGGATCGCGCGCGCAAGGTCCTGACACTCGCTCAGGACGAGGCGCAGCGGTTCAACCACAACTACATCGGCACGGAGCATCTGCTCCTGGGCCTCGTCCGCGAGGGCGAGGGTGTCGCCGCGCGTGTCCTCGAGAACATGAACGTCGAGCTTGCGAAGGTCCGGACGGCGGTCGAGTTCATCATCGGTCGTGGGGACCGCCCCGTCGTCGGTGAGGTCGGCCTGACCCCCCGTGCGAAGCGTGTCATCGAGCTGGCCATCGACGAGGCCCGGCGGCTCGGTCACAACTACATCGGGACCGAGCACCTGCTCCTGGGTCTGGTCCGCGAGGGGGAGGGGATCGCCGCCGGTGTCCTCGAGTCGCTCGGCGTCAACCTCGACAAGGTCCGCCACGAGGTCATCCGGGTCCTGTCCCAGAGCTCGTCCGCCGGGCCGAGTGCGCAGGAGACGAAGCGCGCCAGCAAGACGCCCACCGTCGATCAGCTCGGCATCAACCTGACCGAGGCAGCGCGGGCCGGGAAGCTCGATCCGGTCATCGGCCGCGAGAAGGAGATCGAGCGGGTCATCCAGATCCTCGGTCGCAAGACCAAGAACAACCCGGCCCTCATCGGCGAGCCGGGCGTCGGCAAGACGGCCATCGCCGAGGGCCTCGCCCACCGGATCATCGCTGGCGACGTCCCCGACATCCTCCTCAACAAGCGCGTCCTGACCCTCGACATCGGGTCGCTCGTCGCCGGTACCAAGTACCGCGGTGAGTTCGAGGAGCGGCTCAAGAAGATCATCGAGGAGCTGCGGAACACCAACGATGCGGTCCTCTTCATCGACGAGCTGCACACCCTGGTCGGCGCCGGAGCGGCCGAGGGCGCGATCGATGCCGCCAACATCCTCAAGCCGCCACTGTCGCGCGGCGAGCTCCAGTGCATCGGCGCGACCACGCTCGACGAGTACCGCAAGTACATCGAGCGCGACGCGGCCCTGGAGCGGCGCTTCCAG
>DATBMM010000217.1:0-23530 GCA_036554825.1 Candidatus Limnocylindrales bacterium | reverse complement strand
GTGGGCGTGGGCGTGGGGGTCGGCGTGGGTGTTGGCGTGGGCGTGGGGGTCGGCGTGGGTGTTGGCGTGGGCGTGGGAGTCGGCGTCGGGGTCGGCGTCGGGGTCGGCGTCGGGGTCGGTGTCGGGGTCGGCGTTGGGGTCGGCGTCGGGGTCGGCGCGCTGCCTGGCTGGACGACCAGCTGCGGCGGATCGGCACCCTCGCGGCTGGAGTAGTACACGCTGTTCGAGCTGCCCGCGATCAGGACCAGATCGACCTGCCCATCACCCGTCACGGTGCCGGGCGGCAGCGGTACGTCGACCCATGCGCCGTCGGTGACGACACCGATGGTGGCCAGCGGCGATCCCTGGGCAGCGGGCGCGTTCGTCCACGTGATGCCAGTCTCCGTCCAGCCGGAGCCCGTCCGATACAGGATGCCGCCGTGCGGACCGCCATCAGTCGTCCGCACGCGAAGGACGGCGCTCGAGACCGGGCGTCCGGCCAGGCCGGACACCACGAACCGCACGTAGCTCGACTGGGTCGTCGGCGTGGACGGGTTGCCGAGCCGCAGCCGGATCTCCGTCTCGGCCGCGTAGTTCTTGGTCGGGTTGGTCGACCGCACCTGTGCGTCGGCGGTCGCTGCGAACGTCAGCGGTCCGCTCGGCGGCGACGGGTCGAGGGTGAGGTCGAGCGTCGCGTAGCTCCCGCCGTTGATGACGGCCGACCCCGTCGACGAGGCGTACCCGCTGGCCGTCGCGGTCACCTGGTAGGACCCTGGCGGGAGGTCGATCCGGTAGCGTCCGAACACGTCGGTCGTGGTCGTCTGGCCCGTGTCGACCGACACCGTGGCGCCGCTGATGGTCGCGCTCGTGGCGGCGTCGCGGACCTCGCCCGTGACGAAGGTGACCGTCGGGGCCAGCAGGACGTCGAGCGTCGTCAACCCGCCGGCGATCACCGTGACGGTCCGGTCCGCGCTGAGGTAGCCGGTCGCGGCGAAGGTGAGGTCCTGCGACCCAGCGGGCAGCCCGGGGATGGCGTAGGCGCCGGTCGCGTCCGTGACGGTGACACCACCGGGATAGCCGACGGTGACCCCGGCGAGGGGCACGCCGGTCCCGCTGTCCATGACCACGCCGCTCACGTCGCCGGGTCGGCTCATCGCGACATCGAGCGTGGTCGTCTGGCCACCGGTCACCACGGTCTGGCGGACCTCGGTCGCGTAGCCGGCGGCTGCGGCGCTGACCTGCGCGTCACCGGCGGGGACATCGGTGAGCGTGTAGGCACCCGCCGGGTCCGTGGTCGTCGACCGGCCACCGGTCGACACCGTCGCGCCACCGATCGGCGCTGCCGTGACCGCGTCGGTCACGCGCCCGGAGATCGTCCCGGGCTGGACCGCGGCCGTCGTCCCGATGCGGATCCACGACGCGACCGAGGGCACGCCGGCGGCGTCCTTGATGATCAGCATGTAGTCGCCGGGAGGCGCCACGCCGCCCGACGCCGGTGCGGTCGCGGTGACGCTGGTCCCCGACACGCTGAAGTCCAGCGGGACATAGCGCTGGTTCATGTCGATCGCGTGGGTCGCCGCCGAGGGCCGCATCAGCGCGACGGAGGCGAGGCCGGCGGCCTCGGGGCTGGTGAACGTGAAGGTCGATCCATAGACGGCGGTGCCGGGCGCGTCGGACATGGTCGGCCGCGGCCCCTTGAACAGGTACGGCGGGGAATACACCTGGGCCCGCAGGCGTCCGGCCGCCTCGCCTCCCCCGACGACCACCCGACCGTCTGGCAGGAGCACCGCCGAGGAGTGGTACATCCGCGCCTCGGCGATCGGGGCGACCGTCGTCCATGTCTCGGTGGTCGGATCCCAGATCTCGCTCGGCAGGACCGCGGCGGCCACGTTGTCGGCCTGGCCCGTGCCGCCGATCGCCATCACCGATCCGTCGGCCAGGAGCGTCAGGTTCATGCGTCGTCGAGCGAAGGACATCGGGGCGATCTCGCGCCAAGCCGGCGAGGCCGAGGTCATGTCGACCACGGCAGCTCGGGCGATGGCCGGGTCACCGCCACCGGCCCGGAGGATCTTCCCGGGCAGGTACATCACCTGGGACTCCGAGTACCCGCTGGTCGACCAGAAGCCGGTCGGGCCGGGCGACCAGCTGCCGGTCCCGGCGACGTCGATGACGGCCGTGCCGGTCTTCGGACCGGCCTCGTACGTCCGCCCGTCCGGCAGGACGAACATGAATGGGTACAGGGGCTGGTCGCGGAACGCGCCGGTCAGCCGCGTCCACGTATCCGTCACCGGGTCGTACAGCTCCGGCACGGTCGACCGGCTGCCGTCCGGCGCGTCACCCGAGGTCGCCAGGACCTTGCCGTCGGGGAGCGTCGTGCTCGTGGCATACCAGCGCAGGTCGGTCATGTCCGCGCCACGGGTCCAGGTCTGGGTGACCGGGTCGAACAGCGAGGTGATGTTGTGACCGTTGTGCGGCGACCCGGTCTGTCCACCGACGACGATCACCCGCCCGTCGGCGAGCGTCGACTGGCCGGCGCAGTGCAGATCCGCGAAGGTGGCCGGAGCCAGCGTGAAGGTCCCGGTCGTCGGGTCCCACACGCGGGCGTTGTCGCCCGTGGAGAAGACCAGCACCTTCCCGGTCGGCAGCGTGACCATGTGCTTGGCCTGCACGCCCCAGTCGAGCAGCGGGCCCCATTCACCCGAGTCGATGGGTGCGGCGGTCAGGGCGGCCGGGGCGGTCGGCGGCGGGAGGACGGCCGCGACCGGCGCATCGGCGGGGTCGCTCGCGAATGCGGTCGTGCGGGCGGCGCTGATCGACGTGGGCCACAGGACGCTGATCAGCAGCATCCCGATGGCGGCCGCGGCACGCGGGCCGCGGCGGTGCTGGGATCTGATGTGACGGTCCCCCCAGATGGCTGCACCGGGACGATCGCACCGCCCCCCGCAGCCAGTCGCATCGTATGGCGGAGAAGGGCGCTATGGGCATGTGGACGACAGTCTTGGGTGCAGCGGTGCACCAGAACGGCGTGCGGGTCAGTCCGGGGCGGCTGGCCGGAGGAGACGCTCGACCACCGGGACGATCCGCTCGACCCAGCCCGCGTACTGCTCGCGACTCGGGTGCAACCCATCGCCGGCGACCAGCGACCGGTCCTGGGCCGCCCGCTCCGACAGGTCGACGATGTCGACGAAGGCGATCCCGCGTTCCGCGGCGAGCCGCGCCATGGCGGCGTTGTTGCGCGTGATGGCCTTCCGACGCTCGACCGGGTCGCCGTAGTCGGCACCGGCGGGCGTGGCCGTGTAGTCCGGGATCGCGACGATCACGATCCGATCCGCTGCCAGCCTGGCGAGCAGCACCTCGAGGATCTTGACCGCGTTGGCCTCGTACGTCGCGATCGGGAACCCCTGGACCGCGTCGTTGACGCCGATCAGGAGGGTCACGAAGTCGGGCGCCAGCCCATGCAGGGCGGGCAGCTCCTCCCGGATCAGGTCCGCGGTGGTGAAGCCGTTGACCCCCAGATTCGCGACCAGCTCGAGGTCCGGCAGGCGGGCGACCAGCTGGTCGGGGAAGCGCTCCTCGGGTTCGACCGAGGTCCCGATCGTGTACGAGTCGCCGAGCGCGACGTAGCGCAGCCGGCCTACGGCAGCGATCCGAACGCCTCGATCAGGATGGACTCGAACCGCCCGCGGTCGATACGGATGCCGACCTCGGCGTTCGGCTCACGCCCGTCGCGCCGCAGCCGGTACGGCAGCCCGTCGCAGATCGTCCGGCCACGGGCAGGCCCGTCGGTCGTGTCCACGACCACGTGGTAGGGCGCGACGGCGACGAGGTCGTCGAACACGAGGTGGGCCACGGCGACCGCGTCGTGGATGGCCGTGGTCGTCCGACCGGACCACTCCTTGTTCCGGTCGAGTGCGTACGTCGTCAGCTCGGCCGCGATCGTCGCGGACGCCGTCCCGAGCGCCCGCAGGGCGTCCGCCGAGCCACCGTCGAGGAGCGCCTGATGGGTGACGTCCAGGCCCATCATCGTGATCGGGATCCCGGCACGGAACACGATGTCGGCGGCCTCGGGGTCAGCATAGATGTTGAACTCGGCCGAGGCGGTGCTGTTCCCCTCCCCGATCGAGCCGCCCATGATCGACAGATGCGCGATCCGCGGGATGAGCTGCGGGTGGAGCCGGACGAGCAGCGCGATGTTGGTGAGCGGTCCGATCGGGGCGATCGCCACCCGTTCGGGGTGCTCGCGCAGCAGGCGGGCGATGAGCTCGACGGCATGCTCCGGTCGTTTCGACGCGGTCGCCGGTGGCAGCTCGGACGTGCCGATGCCGCTGGCGCCGTGCACCTCCGTGGCGCGCACGATCTCGCCGGTCAGCGGCCCCGAGGCGCCCTCGGCGACCGGGATGTCGTCCCGGCCGAAGACGTGCAGCAGTCGCAGCGCGTTCTCCGTGCAATGACGGACGTCGGCGTTCCCGCCGACCGTCGTGACCGCCAGCACGTCGAGCTCAGGGCGCGCGACGGCCAGGCCGATGGCGAGCGCGTCGTCGAGGCCCGGATCGCTGTCGATGATCAGCGGCAGCGGCTGGTCGGTCGTCCCGACCGGGGCGCTTCGTGACGTGGCAGGCGCCTCGTAGAAGGTCGGGAGCGTGGTCGCCGCTCCCGACCCGTCCGGATACCCGGCGCTCACTCAGCCCTGCTCGTAGGGTTGACCGGCGGCGGCGGGCCCGCGCACCCGTCCCACGACGCCCGCCACGATGACGATCGTGACGATGTACGGGACGCTATTGAGCAGCTGCGGCGGCACGTCGACGCCGAGGATGGAAAGCAGCGCCTGGACGGCACCGGCAAACCCGAAGACCAGGGCGGCGAAGAACGCCCCGACCGGATGCCACGCCCCGAAGATCATCGCGGCGAGCGCGATGAAGCCCTTGCCGGCCGAGATCTCGATCTGGAAGCTGCCAGCGGTGGCCAGCGACAGGTACGAACCGGCGAGTCCGGCGATCAGCCCGGCGAGGAAGAGCGCCCGGTAACGGATCGCGATGACGTTGATTCCCACGGTCCCGGCGGCCGCCGGCTTCTCTCCGGATGCCCGCAACCGGAGGCCCCAACGCGTGCGGAAGAGCAGGTACGTCAGGATGATGACCAGGATGTAGCCGACGTATACGTACGGCCTCGCCTCGAAGAGGATCGGGCCGATCACGGGGATGTCCGCCAGCACCGGGATGCGCATCGGCTCGATCGTCGGAGGCGTGTTGAACTGCGTGTTCCGACTGAGGATGCGCAGGAACAGGAAGTTGGTGATGCCCACCGCGCCGATGTTGATCACCGTCCCGGCGATGATCTGATCGACCTTGTGGCGGATACCGAGCCACGCCAGGAGCAGGCCGACCAGCCCGGCCACCAGCATGGCCACGACGATCCCGATGAGCGATCCGATGGGCCCGCTGCCGGTGACGATGAAGCCCACGCTCGCGGCGATCGACGCGACACAGGCACCGAGCAGCATCTTGCCCTCGAGGGCGATATTGAGCATGCCGCTCCGCTCCGACAGGATGCCCGCGAGCGCGCCCATCGCGATCGGGGTCGACAGCTCCAGGCTGCCGGCCAGCACGCCGGTGAGGTTGGCCGGCCGCCCGGCGAGCAACGTCGCCAGCAAGGCCGCCACCCACGGCAGCAGCATCGCGATCAGCCAGGGGCGCCAGCGGAACGCCGCGCCCCGCCAGAGGTGGAGACCGCCGACCGCGATCGAGGCGACGCCGGCGACCGCCCACAGCACGCCGACCGAGGTCTCGAACGTGAACGCTTCGCCGCCCTGCTCATTCAGCCAGAACAGGAAGCTGGCCGCGACGCCGAACGCCTGCGTCGCGAGATAGAGCGCGACGATCCCGACACCGATGAAGGCGGCCGCCCGGATGCGCGCGTTGCGAAGCGCGATCCGCGCGGCGAGACCCTCACCCCCGAGCGCCTCGACTGGGAGATCCGCTGGGGCGCTGCCGGCGCCCGTCGCGCTCGTCATACCGTCCCTGTCGGCTGCGAGGTGGCAGCCACCTCCGGAACGGGTTTGGTGACGCGCACACGCCAGATCGACCTGATAAGGCCGGGTGCCGCGACGAACATGATGACGAGGGCCATGATGAAGGACAGCAGATCAAACGGGATGCCCGATTGGATGCCCATCAGCTTCCCGCCGTTCGTCAGGGCTCCGAACAGGAGACCGGCGAGGACGACACCGCTGGGCCGCAGGCTCGCGAGGAGGGCGAGAGCGATGGCGGTGAAGCCGATCCCGCCGGACAGGTCGAGCGACAGCTGACCGACGGTCCCGAGGACCATGAAGCTCCCGCCGAGACCGGCGAGCGCGCCTGACAGCGTCATGGCCAGGATCATCGACCCGCCTGCGCTCATCCCGGCGTACCTGGCCGCGGTGAGGTTGAAGCCCGCCGCCCGCAGCTCGAAGCCGAGCGTCGTGCGGAAGAGCAGCCACGAGACGACCACGGCCATCAGGAGGGCGACGATGAACCCGAAGTCGAGCCGGATGCTCGGAAGCGGGATCAGGAGCGGCACGTCCGCGATCGGGGTCAGGTTCTTCGATACCGGCGACGTGCTGCCCGGGGCCCGCAGGAACGTCGACCGCAGCGCGAAGAACACGACTTGCGCGGCGATGTAGTTGAGCATGATCGTCGTGATGACCTCATGCGCGCCGGTGCGCGCTTTCAGGAAGCCCGGGATGAAGCCCCAAAGCCCGCCCGACAGCGTGCCCGCCGCAAGGCCGATGAGAAGGATCGCGAACGCCGGCAGCTGGCCGGCCAGCGCCAGCACGGTGATCGTTGCACCCATCGCGCCGATCATCAGCTGCCCGTCGCCACCGATGTTGAACATCCCCGCACGGAACGAGATGGCGACAGCGAGCCCTGCGAAGATCAGCGGGGTCGCCGCGACCAGCGTCTCGGTGATCGGCCGGATCGCCGCCGCGAGGTCACGCGGGTTGCCGCTCTGCAGGGCGGGACCGACCCGCGCCGGGTCGCCGAACGCGCCCGCCAGCATCGCACCGTATCCGCGCGCGACCCCACCGAGCGCGCCGAGGATCGCGCCGATCGGGTCGGTCGTGAGGAGGGCCAGGTTCTGGAGATCGGTCAGCACGATGACGACCCCGCCCAGGATCAGCGCCGTGATCACCGAGAGGACCGGGACGAGCGCCTTGCGGCCGAGCTCTCGGAGGCGCCTCACGCGGCCGTCTCCGTGTGCGACGCCCCACCCATGAGCAGCCCGATGTTCTCGTGCGTCGCTTCCGCCCCGGACAGGATCCCGACGATCCGGCCGTTGTACATCACCGCGATACGATCCCCGACGGCGATGACCTCGTCGAGCTCGGTGCTGACGATGAGGATGGCCGCGCCCCCGTCACGTTGCTCGACGAGACGGCGATGGATGTACTCGATCGACCCGACGTCCAGACCCCGCGTCGGCTGGGCGGCGATCGCGAGCTGGACCGGCACCGAGAACTCGCGAGCCACCACGACCTTCTGCTGATTGCCGCCGGACAGCGCGGTCGCCAACGTGTGGATGGAGGGCGTGCGGATGTCGAAGTCCTTGACGCCCTGGGCTGCACGTTCGTTCACCGCCTCGCGGTCGAGGATGCCGCGCCTGCTGTATGGCTCGCGATGGTACGTATCGAGGATGTAGTTCTCGGCCACACTCATATAGTTGATGAGTCCGTCCCGGCCGCGGTCCTCCGGGATGTGCGCGACACCGAGGTCCGAGATCTCCCGTGGGCTCGCCTTCTCGGTGTGACGGCCGCCGATGGTGATCTCCCCGGAATCGATCTGGCGCAGACCGACGATCGCCTCCACGAGCTCCGTCTGTCCATTGCCCTGGACGCCGGCGATCGCCACGATCTCGCCCGCGCGGACCTCGAGATCGACGCCGTCGACGGCGATCTCGAGCCGATCATCGCGGACGCGCAGGTCACGCACGCTGAGCACGACATCTCCGGGCTGCGCCGGTCCCTTGGTGACGATCAACTCGACATCGCGTCCCACCATCATGTTCGCGAGGGCCTGGCGGGTCGTCGTCTTCGGATCTGCCGTCCCAGCAACACGGCCGCGCCGGAGGACGACGATCTCGTCTGCGACCTCGAGGACCTCGTTGAGCTTGTGCGTGATGAAGATGACCGTGGTGCCCGACGCCGTCAGCGACCGGATGATGTCGAACAGCTCCTCGGTCTCCGCGGGCGTGAGCACCGCGCTGGGCTCGTCGAGGACCAGGATGTCGCTCTTGCGGTAGAGCGCCTTCAGGATCTCGACGCGCTGACGCACGCCGACAGGCAGATTCTCGATCCGCGCATCGGGATCGACGTGGAGGTTGTACTGCGTCGACAGCTCGACGATGCGCTGGCGGGCCGTCGCCCGGTCGAACTGCCCGAGGGGCCCGGTGACCGGTTCGGCCCCGAGTGCGACAGCCTCGACCACGTCGAACACCGGCACCAGCATGAAGTGCTGATGGACCATCCCGACGCCTGCCCGGATGGCGGCGGCGGGGTCGGCGAAGACATGTTCGACGCCGTCGATGACGATCTCACCCGAGTCCGGCTTGTAGAGCCCTGACAGGATGTTCATCAGGGTCGTCTTGCCGGCGCCGTTCTCGCCGAGCAACCCGAGCACCTTGCCCCGCTCGACGGAGATCGAGATGCGGTCATTGGCAAGGACGCCGGGGAAGTTCTTCGTGATATCGCGAAGCTCGAGTTGCATGTGAGGTCTCGGCTCCGATGAGGACCGCCCCCGGCTCGCGTCGCGGGCCGGGGGCGGTTTGCGGACGACGGAGGGTCAGGCTGCTCTAGCAGCCGCGCCCGAGGAAGCTACAGACCTTCACGCTTTCGTCTGCGATCGCCGCCCGGAGGGCTTCGATCTCCGACTTCAGCTCGGCCGGGATCTGGCTGTCGTAGTCGTGGAACGGGGCCAGGAGCACGCCGTCGTTCGCGAGCGTGCCCGAGTAGTCCTCGCCACCGAGATCGCCACCGGAGTTCTTCTTGATGACGTCGACGACCGAGACGTCGATCGCCTTCTGTGCCGAGGTGAGGATGGCCTTGTGGTACTCGGTGTCGCCGAGGCTGATCCACTGGTCCGCGTCGACGCCGATGGCCCACTTGCCGGCGGCATGCATGGCCTTGATGGTCCCGTTGCCGGTCGCACCGGCGACGGGATGGACGATGTCGACGTCCTGGTCGAGCAGCGTTCGGGCGAACTGCTCGCCCTTGCCCGGGTCGTTCCAGGTGTCGTTGCCACCGCTACCGCCGACGAACGTGCCCGTCGTGGTGGGGTCCTCGAGCGACCCGTCCCAGCCGATGACCTGGACGTCCGTGCCCTTCTGCTGGTTGTAGTACTGGACGCCCGCGTAGAACCCGTCCATGAACCGCGTCACGCCGGGGAACGCGAGACCTCCGTACGTCCCGACCTTGCCGCTCTTGCTCCAGCCTGCCGACAGGTAGCCAGCCAGCATCGATGCCTGATCGATCTGGTAGTCGAGGCCGGTGAAGTTCGGTGGGCGCGGGGTGTCGTCGGCAGTGCCCATGACGAAGTCCGGACCCGCCTCGTTCCATGCAGTGTCGACCTGCGAGAACGCCACGTCGGGGTTGTTGGCTGCCGCTTCGGCGGTCGCCTGTGACTGCAGGAAGCCGACCGTCACGATCGACTGGCAGCCCTGATCGATGAGGCGCTGGATGTTCGCCGCGTAGTCGGTCGAACCCTGGGCCTCGGAGAAGAACGTCGTGTAGCCGAGCGCAGCGGCGTCCTCGAGGCCCTTCTTGGCAAGGTCATTGAAGTTCTTGTCGCCGAGGCCGCCGGTGTCGAACGCGACGCATGCGACCCAGTCGACCGACCCACCACTCGCCGAAGGCGACGCCGCCGCGCTCTCGCTGGGAGCAGCGCTCTCCGACGGTGCAACGCTCGGGGCCGATGTGGCAGCGCCACCGCCCGTACACGCGGTGAGGATGAAGGCCGCGGTCGCGAAGAGCGACAGCAGCCGCATTGAGCTGCGCAAGGTGTCTCCTCCTCATGTGCCGCGGGGACGATGACGGACCCGCGGCCTTTCGGTCTGGGAGGATACGCTATCGCCGGGGCGGCGTCGATGATTTCGCGAGCGTCCGTCGAGGGAGGATGATGACCCCGGAGGACCGCGCGCGGACCATCGCGTATCTCGATCTGGCGGAGGGACGCGGCGAGGTCCCGATGCTCGACGATGATGGGGTTCGCGACCTGCTCGCGGCGGGTCGACGGATCGCGGTGATCGGCGCCTCGGATCGCCCGGGCCGACCCTCGCACGACGTCTTCCGTCACTTGCAGGAGGTCGGCTACGACTGCGTGCCGGTCAATCCCAACGTCGCTGCGGTCGACGGCGTCCGCGCCTACCCGACGCTCGCCGAGGCCGTGGCCGCCACCGGTCCCGTCGACATCGTCGACGTCTTCCGCCGCCCGGAACACTGTGCCGCGCACGCTCGTGAGGCGGTCGAGGTCGATGCGCGCTGCCTCTGGCTCCAACTCGGCATCGTGGACTGGGAGGCCGCCCGGATCGCCCACGCCGCCGGGCTGACCGTCGTCATGGATCGCTGCCTGTCGGTCGAGTGGCGACGCCTCGGCCCGAGACGCACGGAGGGAGCATGACCCAGATCCACCTCCACGCCGAGCCCGGCGACTACGCCGAAGTCGTCCTGCTTCCCGGCGACCCGAACCGGGCGACGCGCATCGCGGAGCGCTTCGACGGCGGTCTCGATGGGAGCCGGCTCGTGAACGCCAACCGTGGGCTGCTCGGCTACACGGGCACGGTCGACGGGGTCGCCGTCTCCGTCCAGACGACGATGATGGGCGCGCCGACCACGACGATCGTGATGGAGGAGCTGCTGAACCTGGGCGCGACGACGTTCATCCGGGTCGGCACGTGTGGCGGGTTCGGGGCAACGGAGATCGGCGACGTCGTGGTGGCCATGGCCGCCGCGTCGTGGGCCGGGATCGGAAGCGTGCTCGGCGGCGGAGAGCCGACCGCACCGACGGGGTCGTTCGACGTCATCACGACGCTGGCGCGCGCCAGTCGCGCGGAGGGGCTGACGACCCACGTCGGACCGATCGTCACCACGGACGTGTTCTACGACCCGCATCCGGACGGCGTCATCCGCTGGGGGCGCCGCGGCTACCTCTGCGCGGAGATGGAGACGGCGGCCGTGTACCTCCTCGCGATGCGCGAGCGGGCCAAGGGCCGCGACGTCCGTGCCGGGACGATCCTGACCGTGTCGGACGTGATCCGCGACCCGACCGAGGTCGAGGGCACGCGCAAACTCGGCAACGAGGCCTGGTTCCGGCCGCCCGAAGACGAGGTCGTGCGCCGCGTCGACCTGACGATCGGGGCGGCGCTCGCAGCGGCGGCCGAGCTCGGGCGAGCGGCGAACGACTAGTCGCCGGGCACGAACGAGAGGCCCAGCTCGAAGTCCTCGAGCAGGTCGTCGATGTCCTCGCAACCGATCGACAGCCGGATGATGCCGCCGTCCTTCGGCCGCGGGTAGACGAGCGTGTGGACGTCGCCAAGGCTCACGCCGATGTCGCACAGCCGCAGGTGGTCCGTGAAGGCGGCCATGCCACCGAGGCCGCCGCGGGGCTGGAACGTGACCATGGCCCCGCCGAGGTCGCCGAGCAGTCGGCGGGCGACGGCGTGGTCCGGATGGGACGGCAGGCCCGGGTAGCGCACCCACTCCACGTTCGGGTGGCCCTCCAGGAAGCCCGCGACGCTGGCCGCGTTGGCCGACGCCGCCCGTGACCTGAGCGGCAGCGTCCGTACGCCGCGCTGCACGAGGAAGCTGGAGAAGGGACTGGCGGCCTGGCCCAGCGTATCGGTCTGCTTGCGGATGGGATCGGTCAGCGTCTTGGCACCTGCGACGACGCCCGAGACGGCGTCGCCGTGGCCGGACAGGTACTTCGTCGCCGCGTGCAGGACGAGGTCGGCGCCGTGCTCCAGCGGCCTGAGGAGGATCGGCCCGAGGAAGGTGTTGTCGGCGATGAACAACAGCTCGTGGCGGCGGGCGATCCCGGCCAGGGCGTCGAGGTCCGGGACACGGAGCCGCGGGTTGGTCGAGCACTCCACGAAGAGGGCCTTCGTCGCCGGCGTCACGGCAGCCTCGACGGCAGCGAGGTCGGTCGGGTCCACCCGGGTCACGCCGATCCCGCGCCGTGGGAAGTCCTCGTCGAGCAGGACGTTGGTGATGGCGAACAGCTCGTCACCGGCGACGAGGTGGTCGCCCGTGCCGAGGTGGGCGAACAGGGTGGCGGCCACGGCCGCCATCCCCGACGCCGAGACCACGGCATCCTCTGCGCCCTCGAGCGATGCCAGCTTCTCCTCGAGTGCCCGGTTCGTCGGGTTCCCGGTCCGCGAGTAGAAGTACGCGCCGGGCTCCCAGGCAAGGGAGCGGTCGACGGCCTCCTCCTTGTCCGCGGCGGTGTCGAACGTGAACGTCGCCGTCGCGTAGATCGGCGTGCGATGCGCGTGCGTCGTCGGGTCGGGCCGCTCACCGGCGTGGATCGCTCGCGTCGCCAGCCCCCGCCCGGCCGTCCGTTCACGCATCGGTCGCGCTCCTCATGCACCGCAGTCCGAGCGGTCAGTCTATGGGCGGCTACGATGCGCCGATGGACCGGACCGACTGGTGGCGTCGCCTCGACCCGCCGCTGAGGCAGTCGCTGGTCGACGTCTGGATCCCGGCCGGGATGCCCGGCTTCGCCGGCGAGTCCAAGGCACGCTGGCGGGGGCTCCTGGACGATCGGTTCGGGACCGACGGCTGGCGCTTCGCGCACGTCGTCCGCGGCCGCATCGTCCCGACGGCGGAGGCGATCGGCGAGTACGAGGCGAGCTACCGCCGCTACCTCCGCGATCGGCCCGCCCTGGTCCGGTTCCTCGTCGAGGTCTGCGGCAACGTCTACGACTACGCGGTGGACAACGTCGTCGACGACGACTACGACCAGCCGCACACGCCGATGAACCACTACCAGGACATCTCGGTCCGGCGCGTCATCGCCGAGCTGGTCGACGACCCCGACTGGCCCGACGTCAACGAGACGCCCGCCGGCGACGTGCCGCTCATCGACCTGGGCACGGGTCGGACCCATACCGTGCCGAGGGCCCGTGGCTTCCGGGGTGGGCACTTGCTCCAGATCCGGGAGCCGGACTCGCCCGGCTACGTGCTCAGCCCCGCGGTCGTCCCAGCGCACGATCCGACGCTCATCACGACGCTCCCCGACCGCGTCGACTGGTATCACACGGAGGGCGTCGGCCACCTGTCGGTCGAGGCGTTCTGGCAGATGAGCAAGATCATCGAGGTCCGCTACGACCGGTTCCTTGAGCTCGGGCCGGAGCGCGCACGAGCACTGACCGGCCTGTGACCGGCCGGCAGCCCGAGACGCTGCTCCTCGGCGCGCTGAGCCTCGACCGCTACCAGCCCGACGGTCCCGTCCTGCCCGGTGGTGGCGCGCTCAATATGGCCTGGCACTGGCGCTCGCTCGGGGTGCCGTTCCGGCTGATCACCCGCGTCGGCGACGGCGAGGCCGAACTCTTCATCGACATGCTCGATCGCCACGGCATCGACTACGGCTCGCGCGCCGCGATCGTCCGTGAAGGAACGTCGGCGTCCATCGACATCCAGATCTTGCCCGACCGCGAGATCTGGATGGATCACTACGTCCCGGGTGTGTGCGGCGATCTCCGCTTCACGGCCGACGAGGAAGGGCTGCTGACCGGCGCGCGCCGGCTCCACGGCATCCTCGTCGAGGGCGTCATCGCCGAGCTCGGCCGCCTGGGCGAGGCCGGTCGACTGGACGGGGTCGAGGTCTGCGCCGACTTCCTGGGGTTCCGGCACTACACGCCGGAGCGGTTCGCCGACACGATGCGCTGGGTCGACCTCGCCATCGTGGGCTGGCCTGGCTCGCCGGACGACGATGGGGTCACCGCCCTGCGCCGGACCGTCGAGGCGCTCGGGAAGCGGCTCGTCGTGACGTTCGGCGCACGGGGCGTGCTGGTCCTCGACGGCGCGGTCGGGTCCGAGCGGCTGCTCGCCGTCCGACCGGTGCCGGTCGCCGGGACCACGGTCGGCTGTGGCGATGCGTTCATCGCGTACCTGCTTGCGGAGTGGTGGGCGACGGGCGACCTGCTGGCGGCCGCGGAACGAGGCAAGGTCGGCGGGGCGTTGCCGACCGGCTGGATGCGGCCGTTGCCCGACGACGCGTATGGGCCGTTGCTGGCCAAGGCCGATGGATCGACTAGCGGACCATGAACCCGACGGCGAACACGACGACGCCGGCGATCACGATCAACCCCGCGATCTGCGCCTGACGCCGCGCGTCGGCCATCGCCACCGATGCGCCGGTCGGACCGTCGGCGGGCATCCGGAGCCCGCCGCGCCAAGCCTCGTACCGATCGATGTTCGCCTGCTGGTCGCGGAGCCCCCGGTACCGTGCCCATGGACCCCGGAAGCGCGTATAGCCGATGGCCATGAGGGCGATGCCGCCCAGCCAGAGCACGATGTTGACCGTGCTCATGCGTCCAACCGGTCGCGGACGAGCGCCTGGACGACGGACGCATCGGCCTGGCCCTTGGTCGCCTTCATGACCTGCCCGACGAGGAAGCCGATCGCCTGCGTCTTGCCGGCCTTGTAGTCGGCGACAGCGGTCGGGTTGGCAGCGAGCACCTCGTCCACGGTCGCGCCCACCACGCCCGTGTCGGAGATCTGGGTGAAGCCTCGATCGGCGACGATGCCGGCCACTGCCGCGCCCGACGCGGCATGGCTGGCGAGGACCTCCTTGGCGTTCGCGCGCGAGATCGCACCATCGTCGACCAGGCGGATGAGCGCGGCCAGCTCGTTCGGATCCACCTGGACCGGCGCTTCGGCGGTCGCCGAGTTGCGGATCCGCAGGTACTCACCGGTCACCCAGTTCGCGGCGGACTTCGCGGACACGGCGTCGTCTGCCGCGAGGGTGTCCTCGAAGAGGGCGCCCGCATCGGGGTCGCCGACCAGGACGCGGGCGTCGTAGGCGCTCAGCCCAAGCTCGTCGCGGAATCGCGCACGGCGCGCGGCCGGCAGCTCCGGCATCCCGGCCCGCAACGCGTCGAGCCACTCGCGGTCGACGTTGAGCGGCGGCAGGTCGGGCTCTGGGAAGTAGCGGTAATCGTCCGAGGTCTCCTTGGACCGCATGTGGTACGTGGCGCCGCGGTCGTCCGACCAGCCGCGGGTCTCCTGGACCAGCGGCTCGCCGGCGTCGAGCGCTGCGGCCTGTCGCTCGATCTCGAACGCGATCGCTCGCTCGACCGAGCGGAACGAGTTCATGTTCTTGACCTCGATCCGGGTGCCGAACTCGGACGAGCCGTGCTCCCGGATCGACACGTTCGCCTCGACCCGCATCTGCCCCCGTTCCATGTCGGCATCGGAGGCGCCGATGGTCCGCAACAGGAGCTGCAGCTCCTCGGCGTACCGACGCGCCTGCTCGGCGGTCCGGATGTCGGGGTCGGTGACGATCTCCATCAACGGGGCGCCGGAGCGGTTGAAATCGATGAGGCTCACCTTGCGACCGTCCTCGGCCGTGGCGTGGACCAGCTTGGCCGTGTCCTCCTCAAGGTGGGCGCGGGTGATCCCGATCGTGATCGGGCCATCGGCGGCGTCGATCGTCAGCCGGCCAGCCGACGCGAGCGGGAGGTCGTACTGGCTGATCTGATAGCCCTTCGGCAGGTCCGGGTAGAAGTAGTTCTTCCGGTCCCAGCGGGTCGCCTCGGGCGTCGTGGCCTCGATCGCCAGGCCGGTCGTCAGCACATGCTCGACCGCGCGACGGTTGATGACCGGCAGCGCGCCGGGCAGGCCGAGGCAGACCGGACAGACGTGGGTGTTCGGTGGCGCGCCGTCGTACGCGGTCGAACACGAGCAGAACATCTTGGAGGCGGTCCGGAGCTGGCAGTGGACCTCGATGCCGATGACCGCCTCGTAGCGCTCGTGCACCGATCGCGCTCCCGCGCCGGCCGTCCCCGTCTCGATCGTCATCGCCGAAGAGTCTCGCATACCGGCTGCGGGCTACGGTTCGATCGGATCGCGCTCCTGCAAACGCTCTCTTGACAACCGGTGCTATCGTGCGTTTCTGAACGTGAGAGCGCTCTCACGGCGAACGGAGCCGATGATGGCCCAAGTCGAGCCATCCCCCGCGAAACCGGTCGCGACGCTCGATGAAGTCGCCCGCATCGCCGGCGTCTCCCGCGCGACGGTCTCGCGGGTCGTCAACGGCTCCCCCAAGGTCAGCCCGGACGTCCGTCGTACCGTCGAGCGGGCCATCGACCGGCTGGGCTACGTCCCCAATCGCGCGGCGCGCAGCCTGGTCACCCGCCGCAGCGACTCGATCGCCGTGGTCATCACCGAGCCGTCGAGCCGTCTCTTCAGTGATCCGTTCTTCCCGCGCCTCGTGCGCGGGATCTCGGCTGCCCTCTCGGTCCGGGACCTGCAGCTCGTCCTGCTGATGCCGCATGACGGGGACGACGAGCAGCGCACGGTCCGCTACCTGACGGCCGGTCACGTCGATGGCGTGATCCTCGTCAGCCTGCACGGCGACGACCCGCTGCCGCAGCAGCTGACCACCCGTCGGGTGCCACTGGTCGTCCTCGGCCGACCGACCCGCGGTGTCGATGTCGACTTCGTCGATGCCGACAACCGCGACGGCGCCCGACGGGCGACGTCCCACCTCATCGACCGCGGCAATCGCCGGGTGGCCACGATCACGGGGCCGCGCGACATGGTCGCCGGCCTCGATCGCCTGGCCGGCTATCGCGACGCGCTCGGCGACGCCGGGCTGGAGGTCGACGAGGGCCTCATCGCCACCGGCGATTTCACCCAGGCGGGCGGGGAGGCCGCGATGGAGCGGCTGCTCCGCGACCGCCCCGACCTCGACGCCGTGTTCTGCGCGTCGGACCTCATGGCATCCGCCGCCCTCGGTGTCCTGCACGCCGCCGGCCGACGAGTCCCGGATGACGTCGCGGTCGTCGGGTACGACGACTCGCCGATCGCCACCACCACGCGACCGACGCTGTCGAGCGTCCGGCAGCCGATCGAGGAGATGGGCCGCGAGATGGTCCACCTCCTGGCCGGCAGCATCGAACAAGCCGGCCGCGTTCCCCGCCGCATCGTCCTGACCACGGAGCTGATCGCGCGCGCCTCGAGTGCGGGGAGGGCCATGCCCTGACGACCGACGACGCGCCACCCCGTCCACGTCAACCCACCGACCACCAAGGAACGAACCGATCGATGAAGCGACTACGGAGGAGGATAGGATCGATGGATCACCGACATGCCGGGTCCGGGCGACGCCTCGTCCTGGCGAGCATCATCAGCCTGATCGCCGCGGCCTGTAACACCGCGGCGCCCAGCACGGCCCCGAGCGCGGCGGCGCCCAGCGCCAGCCAGAACGTGGCCGTCACCCCGGAGCCCGTCGCGACGGGCGAGGGCGGCCTGACCGCGGACGGCAAGGTCCTGATCCGCTGGTTCGTCGGTCTCGGGACCGGCGCGCAGCCCGACCAGATCGCTGACGAGCAGGCGGTCGTCGCAGCGTTCAACGAGAGCCAGGACAAGATCACCCTGAGCCTCGAGATCTACCAGAACACGACCGCGTACGACATCCTCAGCACGCAGATCGCAGCGGGCAACCCGCCGGACATCATCGGTCCGGTCGGTTTCCGCGGCTTCTACGGCTATGGCGACCAGCTGCTCGACCTGCAGCCGTTCATCGACAAGACCGGCTACGACGTGTCCGGCATCGACCCGAAGATCCTCAACGCCTACAAGGAGGGCTTCGGCGGCCAGGTCGGCATCCCCTTCGCGATCTACCCGTCATTCCTCTACTACAACAAGGGCCTGTTCGAAGAGGCCGGCGTGCCCGAACCGCCGCACAAGGTCGGCGAGAAGTACGACGGCAAGGACTGGACCTGGGAGACGCTCACCGAGCTCGCCAAGAAGCTGACCGTGGACAAGGCCGGCAACGACGCGACGAGCGCGTCCTTCGACAAGGACGACACCGCGCAGTGGGGCTACTACATGCAGTGGACCGACCCGCGTGGCTGGGGCACCCAGTTCGGGCCGGGCAGCCTCGTCGCCGACGACGGCACGACCGCCCAGATCCCGGAGAACTGGCAGGCCGCCTGGCAGTGGTACTACGACGGCATGTGGAAGGACGGCTTCATCCCGACCGGCGCCGAGAACCGCTCGGAGCTGCTCAACAGCGACAACGCCTTCCAGTCGGGCAACATCGCGATGGACTTCGTCCACCTCTGGTACACGTGCTGCGCCTGGCCGGCCGAGGGTGAGCCGCAGGCCAAGTCGTTCGACATCGCGGTCCCGCCGAGCCGTGACGGCACGACGACCGCCAAGCTCCACGCCGACACGTTCGGGATCATGGAGTCGACCGCCCATCCGGACGAGGCGTTCGAGGTCCTGACCTACCTGCTCGGCAACGACACGCTCATCGCGCGGTACGGCGCCCTGCCGGCCGTCGCCTCCAAGCAGGAGGCGTTCTTCGCGGCGCTCGAGGAGCGCTTCGCGCCGAACGACATCGACTGGCAGGTCGCTCGCGACATGCTGGCCTTCCCCGACGTCCCGAGCCACGAGGCGGACATGCCGAACTTCCTGAAGTCGGATGCCGCGGTGAAGGCCTTCCAGGAGACGCTCATCACGACCGACAGCCTCGACGTGGCTGCCGAGTCGGAGAAGCTCAGGGCCGAGCTGCAAGGCCTGTTCGACCAGGACCAGTAGGTCCATCATCGACGGAAGCGCGTCGTCTTCTCCTCCGGCGCGCTTCCGTCACCTCAGCACTGACCCGAGGGTCCCGAGATGATCGGTCAGCCCGACGCCCCTGCCCTGCCGGGATCCTCGATCCCTCGACCCCGCTGGCGATGGACGGCCTCGCGTCGCGAGGCCGCGTGGGGCTGGGCGTTCGTCTCGCCGTGGATCCTCGGATTCGTGTTGTTCACGGCCGTGCCGATGGCGATGGCCCTGTACTTCAGCCTCACCGACTTCGATCTCCGCCGCCCGGACGAGGTGCGGTTCATCGGCCTCGCGAACTACGAGCAGATCCTGCGCGACCCGAACGTGGCCCAGTCGCTGGGCATCACGCTCCGCTTCGGCATCCTGACCATCCCGCCCACGATCGCTCTGTCGGTCGGACTGGCGATGCTGTTGAACTCCCCACGCCTCGTCGGTCGACGGGCGTTCCGCACGCTGTTCTACATGCCGACGCAGATCCCGCTCGTCGCGACGACGCTCATCTGGATCGGCGTCCTGAACCAGGAGACCGGCTGGGTCAACGGATTGCTCAGCTTGGTCGGCATCCAGGGTCCCGACTGGCTGAACGACCCGGGCTGGGTGCTGCCCTCGCTCGGGATCGTCGGGCTGTGGGGCATCGGGGCGATGATGTTGATCGCACTCGCGGGACTCCAGGCTATCCCGAGCGAGCTGTACGACGCGGCCAAGGTCGACGGTGCCGGCGCGTGGACCACGCTCCGGCGGATCACCCTCCCGCTCCTCACCCCGGTCCTGTTCTACAGCCTGCTCATCAGCTGTGTCGGGGTGTCGCAGTACTTCATCCAGGCCTACGTCCTGACGAACGGTCAGCCCGACGATTCGACGCTGTTCTACAACGTCAACCTCTATCGCGAGGCGTTCTCGTTCAACCAGCTCGGCTACGCGTCGGCGCTGGCGTGGGTCCTGTTCCTGATCGTCCTCGGCCTGGCCATGCTGCTGTTCTGGTCGTCCAGCCGGTGGGTGTACTACGCCGGTGAGCGGCGATGACCGCCATCCCTCGTCCGAGACCGGCGGTCATCACCAGTCCGTCGTTCCAGCGTTCGCTGCGGCGGTTCACGGGTCGTGCCGCGCTCTTCCTGGTGGCGGCCGGACTGCTGTCGGCGTTCCTCATGCCGCTGGCGTACATGACGGTCACGTCGCTCAAGGACCAATCCCAGGTCGCCGATCCGGCGGCACCCCTGTACCCCGCCTCACCCCGGACGTTCACCTACGAGGGCGAGGCGCTCCAGATCTACGCCGTGCCGATCGACGGCGTCATCCGGGAGCTGGCGATCGTCCAGAAGGGCCGTGAATCGTCGGTGATGGTCGACCCGGCGGACCCGGCCGCCGGTACGTTGACCTGGCAAGGACGCTGGCGAACCCTCGAACCCGCATACGTGTTCGATCCGAAGGTCGAGAACTTCTCGACCGCATGGAACGAGATCGAGTTTCCCAAGCTGCTGCGCAACACCGCGATCATCTCGGTGATCAGCACGGTCGGGGCGGTCAGTTCGGCCGTGCTGGTCGCCTACGGGTTCTCGCGGTTCCGGTTCCGAGGGCGCGGGCCCCTGTTCCTGGTGCTGCTCTCGACGATCATGCTCAGCGCCCAGGTCACGCTCGTCCCGACGTACATCCTGTTCACGCGGATCGGCTGGACCGGCTCCTGGCTGCCGCTGCTCGTCCCCCATTTCTTCGCCAACGCGTACAACGTCTTCCTGCTCCGCCAGTACTTCATGACGATCCCGACCGACCTCGACGAGGCCGCCATGATCGATGGCGCCAGCCCGTTCCGGGTGCTGATCTCGGTCATCGCGCCGCAGGCCATCCCGGCGATCGTGGCCGTGACGCTGTTCCACTTCTTCTTCGCCTGGAACGAGTTCCTGATGTCACTCGTGTATGTGGGTGGCAACCCCGAGCTGTGGCCGCTGTCGCTCGGGATGCAGAAGTTCGCCGCCCTCTATGTGACGCGACCACCACTTGTCCAGGCCAGTGCGATCCTGGCGATCATCGTCCCGGTGGTCGTGTTCTTCCTGTCCCAACGCGCGTTCATGCGAGGCGTGGTCATGACCGGGGTCGAGAAATGACGGCCCGTCGGTGACGATCGAGGAGGCCGGCCGGACCGACGTCGACTGGCCGGTCATCCCGGACGTCGCCTGGCGACGGCCGATGGGCGAACCGTGTGCCACCGTCGGTCGGCCGCGGGTCGAGGCCCCGATGATCGACGACGGGGAGTGGGCCGGCATCCCGATCGGCGGACTCGGGACGGGAAGCGTCGGGCGTACGTTCCGGGGTGATGCGGCCCGCTGGCATCTCGACGTCGGGCGCCACCGCTTCGAGCCCGTGGCCGCCGATGGCTTCTCGCTGTACGTCGGGCATGCGGACGGGACGTCGCAGGCCACGGTCCTGTCGGTGCGCCCTCCGACGGACGAGCTCCCGGCGTGGGGCTGGCGGCTGCCGGAAGGCGGCGGGACGTATCACGCACTCTTCCCGAGGGCATGGCAGACGTTCGAGCCGGAAATCGTCGGCGTGCGCGTCGTCGCGGAGCAGCTGTCCCCGGTCATCGCCGGGGACCTCGAGCGCAGCGCGCTGCCGGTCGGCGTCTTCGAGTGGTGGATCGAGAATCCGTACCCCGACCCGGTCACGATCGGGGTCCTCGCGTCGTGGGCCGATCCACCCGGCGGACCCGACCACGGCGCGCCGCCTCGCCGCCCGCACGTGATCCGGGAGGACGGACCGGTCCGCGGTATCGAGCTCGGCGACCCGGGTGACGGCGCTCCGAGCGCCCTTCGCGGCACACTCGCGCTCGCGGCGCTCGCGGGCCCTGGTTGGGAGCTTTCGGTGGCGCCGACGTTCGATCCGGTCGACGACATCCAGGTCTGGCGCGATTTCGCCAGCGACGGTCGCCTCGCCCAGGCGCCGCCGGCCCGTGCCGACTCCCCCACGGCCGGGCCGGCTGGTGCCGCAGTCGCGGCGACGACCGTCCTCGGGCCCGGCGAGCGGCGTTCGATCCGGTTCGCGCTGGCATGGGACCTGCCGATGGTCGAGTTCGGCTCTGGCCGCCGGTGGTGGAAGCGGTACACCCGGGACTGGGGCCGCTCGGGTGAGCGGGCGTGGGACCTGGCGCGGCACGCCCTGACCGATGCACCATCCTGGAGGACGGCGATCGAGGCCTGGCAGCGGCCGATCCTCGAGGATGTCGCGCGTCCTGCCTGGTACCGGGCAGCGCTGTTCAACGAGCTGTACTTCCTGGTCGACGGTGGGACGTTCTGGGAGGCCGGCGAAGTCGGCGGGGCGGCGCCTGCGCCCGATGACGTCGGGCACTTCGCGCTCCTCGAATGCGTGGATTACCCGTTCTACGACACAGTCGACGTCGACTTCTATGCGTCGTTCGCGCTGCTCGAACTGTTCCCCGGCCTGGAGATGCGCGGGATCCGCGATCTGCTCGGGACGATCCCTATCGACGATCCGTCGGCGGTCCACATCCAGGCGTCCGGGGTGGAGGCGCCGCGGAAGCTGGCCGGGACCGTGCCCCACGACGTCGGCGGACCCGACGACGATCCCTTCCACCGCCCGAATCGGTACCGCTTCCAGGACGTCAACGGCTGGAAGGATCTCGGGCCGAAGTTCGTGCTGCAGGCGTGGCGTGACGCGGTCGCGGCCGGTCCGGACGGCGACGCGCTGATCCGCGACGTGTTCCCGACGGTCGACGCCGTCCTGCACCGTCTCGCGGCGACCGACCGCGACGGCGACGGGCTGCCGGAGCACGACGGCGTGCCCGATCAGACCTACGACACGTGGCCGATGCGCGGCCCGTCAGCCTATGGCGGCTCGCTCTGGCTGGCGGCCGTCGCTGCTGCCGAGCGGATGGCTCGCCGCCTCGGCGACGCAGCCGCTGAGCGCCACTGGGCCGGCTGGTTCGAGCGGGCGCAAGTGGCCTACGACCGGCGCCTGTGGCGCGGCCGCTACTACGCCTATGACGACGGCGGCGGGGCGAGCTCGGCGAGCATCATGGCCGACCAGCTCTGCGGCCAGTGGTATGCCGACGTGACCGGGCTGGGCGATCTCCTTCCGGCCGACCGTGTCGATGCGGCGCTCAGGACGATCCACGCCAACAACGTCCGACGGTTCGGGGGCGGCCGCATGGGGGCCGTCAACGGGATGCGCCCGGACGGATCGGTCGACGAGTCGAGCGAGCAGTCGGCCGAGGTCTGGATCGGGACGACCTATGCCCTGGCCGCGTTCATGATCGGGCGAGGCCTGGTCGAGGAGGGCTGGGAGACCGCGCGGGGTGCCGCCGAGGTCACCTACGAGCGCGGTCTGTGGTTCCGGACACCCGAGGCGTACGACGCCGATGGCAACTTTCGGGCGTCGATCTACCTGCGCCCGCTGGCCATCTGGGCGATCGAGGAGTCGCTGCGGCGCCGGAAGACCAACGCCGCCTAGCGTCCGCTCTGGTGCGTGGCAGGCCCCGCGACCGTGGCTAGCGGCCGAACACGACCCCGGCCGCGGCCAGGAACAGGCCGTAAAGACCCACGGCCAGCCAGAGGAGCTGGGCGATATCGGGGCGGACCCTCAGCGGGATCTGTTGCGTCCCACCCATGTCGTCGGCCATGACGCCGCGGCCCATCCGGATGGACACGGCCCGGCCGGAGCCGACGATGGTGAGGATGATCCCGGACATGAACAGGACGGCGACGGACGGCTCCACGCGAACCCCCTGCTGTGACGGAT
>DATBMM010000192.1:0-7678 GCA_036554825.1 Candidatus Limnocylindrales bacterium | reverse complement strand
CCGAGCACGGCGCGCCCGGGGTGCGTGGCTATACTCCCGCCGTGTCGCCCCTCTCGAATGCCACGATCGCGACGGTCGGTTCGGGGGTGATGGCCGAGGCGATGATCGCGGGTCTGCTGCGCGATGGCCTCGTCGCACCCGAGCGTGTCGTCGCCAGCCATCCACGTCCCGAGCGCCGGGAGGCCCTCGAGCGGGAATACGGCATCCGCACGGTCAGCGCCAACACCGAGGCCGTCCCGGACGCCGACGTGATCCTGTTGGGCATCAAGCCCCAGATGCTGGACCGCGTGGGACGCGAGATCGGGCCGCACCTGCGACGCGGCCAGCTCGTGCTGAGCGTGCTCGCCGGCGCGACCACCAAGGCTTTGACGGGCATCCTCGGTCACGACCAGGTCGTCCGGAGCATGCCGAACACGCCGGCGCGGCTGGGCAAGGGCGTGACGGTCTGGTACGCGACTCCGGAGACCACGGAGCAGCAGCGCGCCCAGGCGGCCGCCCTGTTGGGCGCGCTTGGCCACCAGCTCGAAGTCGACGACGAGAAGATGGTCGCGATGGCCACGGCCGTCAGCGGGACGGGCCCCACCTACGTGTTCCTCGTGATGGAGGCGCTCATCGACGCCGCGGTCCACCTCGGGTTCCCGCGCCACATCGCCCACGACCTGGTGATCGAGACGCTCGAGGGCTCGACGCTGTTCGCCAGACAGTCCGGCATGCACCCGGCAGAGTTGCGGAACATGGTCACCTCGCCGGGTGGCACGTCGGCCGCGGCACTCCACGAGCTGGAGGGTGGCCGGCTGCGCACCGTCCTGTCCGAGGCGGTGTGGGCGGCGTTCCGACGGACCGTCGAGCTCGGCGACCAGCTCGAGGCCCGCCTCGAGGTCGGCGACGACACGCGCCGTCCGACCACCTCATGACGAGGGGCGGGAGCACGGCGACCGCGACCCCGATCGTCGACCTCCGCCGGGCGCCGCTGGCCGAGATCCGCGCCCTCGATCTCCGTTCGGCCAGCCGCGATCCGTGGGCGGACGAAGCCGCGTTGTGGGACCGGCTGACGGCATCGTGGGCCGGGCTGGACGACGCCGCCTGGCACCTGCCGGGTGCCGCGCCCTCCGATGCCGGCGGTCCCGACTGGTCGCTGGCGGAGCACGTCGGCCACCTGGCGGACTGGCAGGAGCTGGCGATCGACTACGTCGGCACGGCCCTCCAGACCGGTCGCTGGCCGTCGGATGACGACTACGACGGTGGCGACTTCGACCGCTTCAACGAGCGCCGCCGAGCGCCGTGGACGACGATGCCGAGCGCGGCGATCCTGGCCCGACTGCGGGTCTCCCGGCCGCGCCTGCTGGAGGCCGCCGGACGCCTGTCGCTGGACGACCTGCGTGGCCACGACGCGTGGGGCTGGGTGTACATGACGCTCCATGGGCACTATCTCGACCATCTCGGGGTGATCGAGCCCTGGACGGACCGCTTGCGCGACCGGCAGATCGATGGCGACCCGTTCATCGCGGATCCGCGGCCTGCGGACCACGCCGGGCTCACCGCCGACGTCGCGGCGGTCGACGCCCGATTCGATGCGCTCGTCCGGGCGTTCCCGCGCGATCGCTGGCGCGCGGCGGACGTGACGCCCGGCTGGACGCTTCGCGACCACGTCGCCCATCTCGCCGACTGGATGGACGAGGGCGCCCGGGCGATCGATGTGCATCGCGCCAGCGGCGAGTGGCTCTCGGACCCGGTGGAGGGTGTCGATGTCTGGAACGAGCGGCACGTCCAACAGCACCGCGGCGAGACCGTCGAGGCGACACTGGCACGCTACGACGCGGCGCACGCTCGCCTGCTCGATACGGCCCGCTCGATGAGCGTCGAGGACCTCCGCTCGCCGGACGGCTGGAGTTGGGTCTACGACTGCCTGCACGGCCACATCAGCAAGCATCTGGCGATGGTCGGCCGCTGGTGCGTCGCCGACGACTGGCCGACCGCCTGATGGCCGACGAGGCCGGAACGGCGCCCGCGACCGGGGGCTCGGGGCTGACGATCGAGGCGATCGTCGCGGTCGAATCCCCGCGCGAGTTCCGGGTCCATCCGCGGGACCGGACCGTGGCGTACACCGCCGAGGCCGGCGGGGCGCGCCAGATCTTCACGCTGTCGCTGCGCGGGACCGGAGCCCCACCCGTCCAGGTCACGGCCTCGGAGAAGGCGGTCAGCGATCCGCAGTGGTCGCCCGACGGCCGGCGGCTCGCCTTCGTGCGGGACGACGAGATCTGGTTCGTCGAGGCCGATGGGTCCCGACTCACCAAGGTCGTCGCGAAGCCCGGCGGAGGGCGCGAGCCGCGCTGGTCGCCCGATGGGCGCCGCCTGGCATTCATCTCGCGACGCCGCGGCTGGAGCCAGGTGTGGGTCATCGACGCACCGGTCCCGCGGCGTGGCCGGCCGCAGCGAGAACCGCGTCCGCCGGTGGCGACGCCCGTGACCCGGAGCGGCTTCGATGTGGACGGCCTCGACTGGTCGCCGGACGGATCCCAGCTCGCCGTCACCGGCCAGCAGGCCCCGGACGACCTCACGACGTGGCACGTGGCGACCGTCGACGTCGCGACGGGCGAGAGCCGGGTCATCGCCGGTGAGCGCAGCCACGCCACGGGTGCTCGCTGGGCGACGGATGGCTCGCTGCTCTACTTGAGCGACGAGGACGGCTGGTTCCAGGTCGTCCGACGATCGCCGGACGGGCGCGACCGGATCGCGCTCACCGAGGGTCAGGTCGAGCACGGCGAACCGTCCGGCACGTACGGCTTCGTTCCGCTGCCATCGCCCGATGCGCGGCGGGTGGCCCACATCGAGGTGCGTGACGGACTGATCGATCTCGTCGTCCGGGACCTCGGCGAGGGCGCCGCGCCGAAGCGCGGGCGGGGTCGCCCACCGAAGGCACCGCGGACCGTGACGGCCAGCACCAAGGGCACCAGGCTTGCGCCGTGGGAGGGCGTCTGGCGCCCGATCGGCTGGCTGCCGGACGGCGCCTGGGTCGCCGCCATCGGCGAGAGCGAGCGGCGCCCGCAGGATCTGTGGCTGCTCCCGGTGCCGGGCGTCGCGCCCGAGGGCTCGCGGCCGCGTCAGGTCACGAACTCCCAGCCGGCCGTCCTCGCCGCCGCCCTTGGCAGCGGTCGCGTACCGACGGGGGAGCGCATCACGTTCACTGCACGCGATGGCCTGCGGATCGAGGGCACGCTGTGGCGGCCGACCGGGGCGACGGGCAAGCGCGGCGGCCGCAAGGTCCCGACGGTCCTCTACCCGCACGGCGGCCCGACGTGGCAGGCGTACCGCGCCTTCCAGCCGTTCAAGCTGTTGCTGGCGACCACCGGCTACGCGTTCCTCGACGTCGACTTCCGGGGGTCGACCGGCTATGGCCGCGACTTCCGTCACGCGAACCACGGGGAGTGGGGGCACGCCGACACCCACGACATGGTCGACGCCGCGCGCTGGGCCGGTGAGCAGCCCTGGTCCGACGGCCGCTTCGCGATCTTCGGCGGGTCCTACGGCGGCTACATGGTGCTCACCGCGCTGGTCGACGAGCCGACCCTGTGGGCGGCCGGGGTCGACCTGTACGGCGACTCCGAGATCGCCGAGAGCTACCGGCACGGAGATCGGATCGGGCGGCTGGACCTGCACAAGATGATGGGCGCCCCAGACGATCCGGCCCGCACCGAGGCGTACCGCCGCGGGTCACCCGTCTATCGGGCCGAACGCATCGAGGCGCCGCTGCTGATCCTCCACGGGCGCAAGGACAAGCGGGTCGTGCCGCTGATGACCGAGCGCATGGTCGAGGCGCTCGAGATCGAGGACAAGCCCTACGAGGTGCACTGGTACGAGGACGAGGCACACGGCTGGGAGCGCCGCGAGAACCGGCGCGATGCCTTCGAGCGGATCCTCAAGTTCCTGACCACGCACGTGCCGCCCGAGGGCGACGGCCGGAGGTAGCGAGCCCGGGAATCGGAACGGCCGCCCGGTGACCGGACGGCCGTCTCGTGCGTTCGTCGGGGCCGGCGGGTGCCGGCGCCGGACGATCCGGAGCTGCTACCAGCGGCGCGCGGCTTCCAGCACGAGGCCGGAGCTGACGAGCGCGGACAGGAGCATGAGCGTCCGGAAGGCCCCCGACTTGAGGAGGTTCTTCATCTCTTGGATCCCTTCTTGCGGTGCGTCCCTGGGGAAAGACGGGTGTCCCCGGTCCGCAACCTACGAGGGCGGCCACACGCTCAGCCATAGGCCATCCGTACCGGTGAGCCATGACCTGAGCAGGTCCGGGTGCGTCGATGCACCGTTCCGAGCGTCGTTCAGGAGCGGGCTGGCGTCGCCCCTGGGTCACCGCGCTGCATCCCGATCGCGATGGCGATGACGATCCCGACCGCGATCAGGACGTCGCCGACGCTGAAGACGTTCGCGAAGGGCAGGCCGGCGGGGATGGCGAAGATGTCGGTCAACGGCGCCAGGAGCGGATCGTCGAGCACGGCGCTGTTGGAGAAGCCGTCGGCCGGGTCGAGACCCGCCCGCGCGAGCGCGTCGGGCGTCGTGGGCATCACGCCGCCGTTGGCCACGATGGCGGCCAGGTTCGAGATCGCCCCGACCGCGACGAGGGGCAACCCGGGCACGGCCAGGTTCCGCCACACGGCGACGAGCACGGCACCGGTCGACGCCACGTAGATCGCTTCACCGACACCACCCGTGAACGACTCCCCGATGGAGGTCGAGAAGAGCACGATCTGGACGGCCAGGCCGGTGACCGCGAGCCACGCCCATTCGAAGCGGATCTGCGCCAGCCGGTCCAGGCGGCCGCCGATGAGGAAGCCGGCGACGACGCCGAGCGGCACGGCGAGGAGGACGAACACGCGCCGTCGATCGCCCTAGCGATCCCGGGTGGCCAGGATGTCGGACAGCTGGGCGATGTGGTCCTCGGCGTGACCGGTGACGAACCGCTCGAGGATCGCGGACGCCGGCATCTCGCCGAGCCGGGGATGCGTGCCGAGGCGTCCCGCCTCGGTCTCGGTCAGCGTCGGGAGGCGCTGCTCCCAGGCGCGCAACCCCGCGTCGATGCGCGCGAACAGCACGCGCAGGGGCAGGCTCCGGTCGCGGTCGATGAGACCGATCCGGATCGGGTCGTCGGCGATCCGGCCGAACGGCACCGGGGCCGTCCCGTCGCCGTCGACCACGCGCTCCATCTCGCCAAGCCAGAAGGGGAGCATCTCCTCGACGTGGGCCAGCACCTCGCGCGGACCCCACGACGCTTCGGGTCCGGTGCCGTAGTCCTCGGCCAGCGGCCAGGGCTCGCCGGCCATCACGCGGGGCGCCAGGTCCGCGTACGCCTGCCGCGCCGCAGCCAGGCGTTCGACACCGCTCGTCATGGCGGCCAGTGTGGCACGCGCGGCGTACGATGGTGGCACTGATGGACGCCTCGGTAGGGCTCGTGCCCGACCGGGGCCGGACCCGCATGCAGCGGAGAACCGCACCATGACCGACACGCTCCCGCGAGGCGCGGCGAACCAGGCCGGCGCCCGGGTCGACGCGGACGCCTACGCCAAGGCCGGCGACTTCCTGCCGCTCGAGGGCATCGACCATGTCGAGTTCTGGGTCGGCAACGCGCGCCAGGCATCCGCCTACTACCGAGCGCTGTGGGGCTTCACGCCCGTCGCCTTCAGCGGCCTCGAGACCAAGGTCCGCGACCGAGCCAGCTACGTGATGGTCCAGAACGACATCCGCTTCGTGTTCACGGCGCCCCTGACGCCGGACGGCGAGATCGCCGAACATGTCCGGGCCCACGGTGACGGCGTCCACGACATCTGTTTCCGGGTCGCGGATGTCGAGTCGGCGTGGCGTGAGACGACGTCGCGCGGCGCCGTCTCGGCCCTCGAGCCCACGGAGCTCGACGGCGGCGAGGACGGCGTCCTGCGCAAGGCGTCGATCCGGACGTACGGCGAGACGCTCCACTCGTTCGTCGACCGGAGCTCGTATCACGGGGCGTTCGCGCCCGGGTATCGCGCGGTCAAGTCCCCGGCGCGCGCCGCCGAGGGTCTGAGCCTGCTCGAGGTCGACCATTGCGTCGGCAACGTCGAGCTCGGTCAGATGGACGCCTTCGTCGACTTCTATCGCGACGTGCTGGGCTTCGCCCAGCTCATCCACTACGACGACAAGGTCATCCACACCGACTACAGCGCGCTCATGTCGAAGGTCATGACCAACGGCAACGGGCGCATCAAGTTCCCGATCAACGAGCCGGCGACGGGCAAGAAGAAGAGCCAGATCCAGGAGTACCTCGACTGGTATCGGTCGCCCGGCTGCCAGCACATCGCACTGCGCACGGAGGACATCGTCGGGACCGTGCGGCGGCTCCGCGAGAACGGCGTCGAGTTCCTCGGCCTGCCGCACGAGTACTACGCGACCCTGGCCGACCGCGTCGGCGACGTCGGGGTCCCGATGGAGACGCTCGAGGAGCTCGGCATCGAGGCGGATCGCGACGAGGAGGGCTACCTCCTGCAGATCTTCACGCGGCCGGTCCAGGATCGCCCGACGTTCTTCTTCGAGATCATCGAGCGCCACGGCTCGCGCGGCTTCGGGGTCGGCAACTTCAAGGCGCTCTTCGAGGCGATCGAGCGCGAGCAGGAGAAGCGCGGGAACCTCTGACCGAGGCTCCCGGGCGACTGGTTCGACCCTCGTCGGGGCGATATCCTGCCCAGCGTCGAGTCCACGCTGCGGAGGCATCCATGGCCGAGCTGTACCCGTGGTTCGTGTTCGCCCACCTGGCCGGCTTGGTGCTGTTCGCCATCAGCCACGGGGCATCGGCGTTCATGGCCTTCCGACTGCGTGCCGCGCCTGACTTGCGGACGGCATCGGCTCTGCTCGACGTCGGACGGCTATCGATCGGGCCGATGTACATCGGGCTCGTGCTGTTGATCGTCGGCGGCCTCGGCGCCGCGGCTGGCGCGAACCTATGGGGCCGGCCGTGGCTCATCGCCTCGATCGTGGTCTTCGTCGCGGTCCTCATCGTGATGTGGGCGGTCGCGTCGCCGTACTACATGGGGCTGCGGAAGTCGATCGACGAGAAGGGTCCGGATGGCGAACCGACGATCACCTGGGATGCGCTGCGCGCCCAGCTCGACTCGCGGCGACCGGACATCCTGATGGCGGTCGGAACCGTCGGGCTCCTGCTGCTCGTCTGGCTGATGGTGATCAAGCCCGGGGACTGACCGCGGGCTCCCCACGCCGCTGGAGCCCAGCCATGTCCAAGATCCTCGCCACGCTGGCGTCGGCCGTCGGCCTCGCCATGCTCGTTGCCGGTTGCGCCTCCAGCGGTCCGTCAGCGCCCCCCTCCGGTGCGACGCCCGACACGAGCCCGAGCGCGGGTGGGGCCGTGTCCCTACCCGGCACGAGCTGGGTCGTCACGACCATCGGGGGGACGTCGACGCTGCCCGACACACCGCCGACGATGGCGTTCGGAGAGGACGGCCAGGTGCAAGGGACAGGCGGCTGCAACAGCTACGGCGGCCCGTACCGGCTTGACGGAGGGGCGATCGAGGTCGGTGACCTCGTCTCGACGATGATGCTGTGCGAAGGCGTGGAGCTCGGGGCGCAGGAGACGGCGTTCATGGCTGCGCTCGGCGGCGCCCAGACGTGGCAGATCACGGGCGAAGGGGACCTCGAG
>DATBMM010000181.1:0-6908 GCA_036554825.1 Candidatus Limnocylindrales bacterium | reverse complement strand
GGGTGGCTGAAGGTGACGATGTCGCCGGTGATCCCCCGGCCCGTCGGCCCCACCACGGATTGATACGGATCAGCGACGACGACGGCATCGCGTCCGCGGAGGCGGATGCAGGTCCGCCCGTACCAAGTCACTTCCATCGGCCAGGATTCTGACATAGCGTCGGACCGCGCTGCGCGGCGCCTTCCCAGCCCGCCCGAGACAGAAAGACCGGGAGCGCCTGCCCAATCGGCGCCCCCGGTCGGAGGGAGGGAGGATGGAACCCTGAGGGTTCGTCCGATCGCTACGCTACGTCGACCTGATTCACGGTCGAGACGGCAACCGGTTAAGAAAGCGTTACCTCAAGCCATACCTCCGTACCACCGGGGCGGATCGGCATCGCGTGTACGATCGGGCACATGGATCGACTCCTTCCGCGGCGTCTTGCCGCGCTCGCCGTCATCGCCATCGTGGCCTGGGGCTGCGGCAACGCCGCGCCATCGGCCAGCCCGTCGGCGAGCCCCGCTCCGACCGCGTCCGCGTCGGCATCCGCATCACCCGCCGGGTCGGCCGACCCGGAGTCGGTCTATGCCGACATCAACGAACAGGTCAGGGCGCTGCGCGGCCTGGAGGAGCTGAAGCCGATCGAGCCGACGATCGTCTCCCCCGAGGAGATGAGCGAGGTGATCCGCCAGTCGTTCGACGAGGACTACCCACCCGACGAGGTCGCGGCCGACGAGCGCCTCTACCACGGGCTGGGGCTCCTGCCCAAGGACAAGAAGCTCCAGGACGTCTTCATCGATCTCCTGTCGTCCCAGGTCGCCGGGCTGTACGACCCGGTCGACGAGAAGCTGTACGTCGTCTCGAAGGAGGGAGCAGTCGGGGCGGTCGAGAAGGTCTACTACTCGCACGAGTACGACCACGCCCTGCAGGATCAGCATTTCGACCTCGAGACGTACATGGAGGGGCTCGAGGACCAGACCGACGAGGCGCTCGCGCGTCAGGCGCTCGTCGAGGGCGACGCCTACGTGCTGATGTCGCAGTGGTTCCAGCAGCACCTCACCCAGGACGAGATCATCGAGGTCATCCAGTCGTCGAGCGACCCCGAAGCGCAGGCGGCCCTGAGCCGCATCCCGCCGATCGTGGCCGCGCAGCTCATCTTCGCCGCGCTGCAGGGCTTCCAGTTCGCGAGCGGCCTCCAGGCCGCCGGTGGCTGGGGAGCGGTCGATTCGGCCCTGGCGAACCCGCCCATGTCGACGGAGCAGGTCCTCCATGCCGAGAAGTTCCAGACCGGCGAACAGCCGGTCGTCGTCGACCTGCCCGACGACCTCGCGACGGGTATGGGCTCGGGCTGGTCCGTCGTCGACGAGGACACGATGGGCGAGCACCAGATCTCGATCTGGCTCGGCTCCGGTCGGGTCGCGGCCGCGGCCGACGCCGCGGCCGGCTGGGGAGGCGACCGGATCACCCTGCTCGGCGGCCCCGACGACGCGTGGGCGATCGCCTGGCACACCGAATGGGATACCGACGCGGACGCCGCCGAGTTCGAGGTCACCGCCGAGCCGGCGGTCGACGCCGCCGGCGGTCCCGGCCGGATCCTGCCGGGCGAGGGCGGCACGACCCGCTGGGTCGTCATCGGCAGTGACGCCACGACGCTCGGCAAGGTGGCGGGCGTCCTCGGTCTGGCCGGCTAGCAGGCCCGCGTCGGCCGCGCCGCCCTACATCGACTCAGGTGCCGAGATCCCGAGCAGTCCCAGCGTCCGGGCGAGCGTCACCTGGGCGGCCCTCGCCAGGGCGAGGCGTGACGCGGAGCGCTCGGGCGCATCGGCGTCGACCACACGGGCGTCGCGGTAGAAGGCGTGGAACGCCGTCGCGAGTTCGGTCGCATAGGCCGTGATGCCATGTGTCTCCTCGGCGACGACGGCATCCTCGACGACCTCCGGGAAGCGGACGACGGCTCGAGCGAGTGCCGCCTCGGGGCCGTCCGCGAGCGTCCCGGCCACGCTCGACGCGGGTGACAGCCCGGCCTCGGCGGCCTTGCGCAGGATCGACGCGATTCGCGCGTGCGCGTACTGGACGTAGTACACGGGGTTCTCGTTCGACTGTTTCTTGGCCAACTCGATGTCGAAGTCGATCGCCGTCGTCGCCGCGCGTGAGGCGAAGAACCAGCGTGCGGCATCGACGCCGACCTCCGCGACGAGCTCGTCGAGGGTGATGAATTCGCCAGCCCGCTTCGACATCGCGATCTCGACGCCGTCGCGGACGAACCGCACCCACGAATACAGGAGCATCTGGACCGCATCGATGTCATAGCCCATCGCGGCCGCCGCGTTGCGGACACGGGCCACGGTCCCGTGGTGGTCGGCCCCCCAGATGTAGATCAGGTGATCGAATCCGCGACTGAACTTCTCCGCCACATAGCCGATGTCGGCGGCGAAGTATGTCGGCTGCCCGTTCGAGCGATAGATGACCCGATCCTTGTCGTCGCCGAAGGCGGTGGAGCGGAACCAGACAGCGCCATCGGCTTCGTAGACGTGGCCGTTCGCCCGCAGGAGGTCGACCGCGCGGGCGACCCAGCCTTCCTCGTGGAGTGAGGTCTCGGTCTTCCAGACGTCATAGTGCACGCCGAGGCGCTCGAGGCTGGCCTCGATGGCGGCGCGGACGAGGCCGGCCGCCCAGTGCCCGACGATGGCCGGACCGTCGGCATCCGGAGCCTCGGCCTCGGACCAGACCTCGTCAGGGACCTGGCGGGCGAGGCCGTCGACGTAGTCGCCGTGGTACCCGTCCTCCGGGATCGGCTCGCCTCGTCTGAGGGCGATGATCGATGCACCGAGGTTCGGGATCTGGCCGCCTGTGTCGTTGAAGTAGTACTCGCGCGTGACCTGCTGGCCGCCCGCCTCCAAGACGCGACTCAGCAGGTCCCCGATGAAGGCGCCGCGGGCATTCCCGATCGTCAGCGGGCCGGTCGGGTTGGCTGACACGAACTCGACGTTCACCGACCGGGACGTGGTCGGTTCGAGTCGGCCCCAGCCATCGGGCTGCGCAAGGATCCCGTCCACGATCGCCTCGAGCGCCGCGGGCCGGAGGCGGACGTTGAGGAAGCCGGGGGGCGCCACCTCGACCGCCTCGACCGGCGAGGACGCATCGGGACTCGAGCCGTCGCGGACGAGCTTCGCCGCGAGGAGCGTCGCCAGCTCGAGCGGCGGCCGTCGGTAGGGCCGCGCGAGCTTCATCGCGAGGTTGGTCGCGAAGTCCCCGTGCTCCGGGTTGGCCGGTCGCTCGACCTCGATGGCCGGCCGGTCCTCCGCCTCGAGCGACGACAGCGCGCCCTCATCGATGGCGCGCTTCCACGCGCGCTCGACGGCATGGCGGACCTGGGCGCGGAGGTCGGGCGGGGTCACGCGCTGCATCGTACTGGGGCTGCTCCGCCGGCGTAGGTACCAGCGCCCGGCAGGACCCATCGGTGCCGGTCCGCACCGATATCCGGGGCCACTGGGCGGTGGGGGTGGGAACGGTGGGGTTGCCGGCCGCCATCGGTACTAGACCGGGCAGGACCTCGATGCGACCATCCAGCCCTCGCACCGGTGTACGGACAAACCGGGGGGAAGCCACCGGTGCGAAGACGGATCAATCGAGGCTTCGCCTCCGCTCGGGGACCCACCACATGCCATCCGCACCGCGGCGCGTTCGATCGCGCCTGGCCCGCCGCCTGTCGTGGTTGGCCGTCGTCGCTCTCACCACGACCGCGCTCATGGCGCCGTCGGCGGTGGCCGCGCACACGCCCAACGTGTCACTGACCTGCCAGGGCGGGCTGATCGTCAACCTGACCCAGTACAACGCCGGCGGCACCAACACGGTCGACGTGTCGATCGATGATGTCGATGTCCCGGGCTCGCCGTTCTCGTTCGGTGCCTCGTTCTCGCAGACGTTCGCCGTGACGCCGGCGACGCAGGCGCACACCGCCACGGTCGAGGTGTCCGCCTGGGACGACCCGACCGGCAGCCGCGGGTGGACCCGCGAGTTCGAGCTGGAGATCGGCGCGTGCCAGCAGCCTACGCCGACGCCCACTCCGACCCCGACTCCCACACCCACATCGACTCCGACACCCACATCCACGCCCACGCCCACTCCGACGCCGTCGGAGGAGACGGGGGAGGGCGGCATCCTGATCGCCAAGCTCGACGACAAGGGCACGGATGACGAGTTCGACGACGAGCTCCTCGATGGCGCCGCCTTCGAGATCCGCGCCGACGACGGTGACGGGATCTACGAGCCCGGTCAGGACCTCCTCGTGTTCGGTCCGGCAGAGGCCGATGGCGGCCTGCTCGACACCGATACATTCGAGGAAGGCCAGTACTGGATCGTCGAGGCCACCGTCCCGGCTGGCTTCGAGGGCAGCGACCCGATCCTCATCGAGCTCAACGTCGACCCGTCCGTGACCTGCATCTGGGACGCCGATGGGTTGGACGAGTGCCTTCCCAACGGGGAGGAGCAGTCCGAGCTGGCATTCACGATCGTCATCGTGTCCAACAGCCCGACGGATCCCGAGCCGACACCGACCGGGACGGTCGGCGGGGCGACCGGGACGCCGCGGGTGACCGCCGAACCGACGCTCCCGGCGACCGACACCGCGGGGGTCGCCGGCTCCACGGGTGAGGCATGGCGTCTCGTCCTGCTCGGCCTGGCCGGCGTCCTCGGCGCCGCGCTGGCCCTGCACCCGGCTCGGGTGAGGAGGGACGACGAGGCTCGTTGACCCGGGGTGTCCGAGCCACCTCGGTCCGAGCGTAGACGGCCGCTGCCTTCATCAGGCGGCGGCCGTCGCCACGTCGTACACAGCCGCGTCGCATGGTGCGTGGTCGCACCGCTGTCGCTCGCTCGCCCGTTCCGGCGCAGCCGAAAGTACTAGACGCCGACCCCTGACCATGGGACCATCCGCGACCTCGGGCGACATCGATCGCTCGAGCTGACACAGGGGTCCCCGAGACCCGGGCGGAGCGCCGCGCTGTCCGTGTGGTGCTCCGCCCAGACGTCTCGAGTCCGACTCGACCGGGGCTCGCCAGCAGTGGCGGTCCCGGTCGATACCTGTCCGGCCTAGATCAGGACGCGGGCGCCCGGCTCCACGAACTCGATCGGCCCGTCGAAGCGCTCGCCCACCGACGCCAGCGTCTCGGCCGGATCGAAGCCCATCTGGAGGTGGGTGAGCAGCACGCGACCGGCCTGGGTCCTTGCGGCGAGGGCCCCCACGGCCGGTCCGTCGAGATGCAACGCATCGCTCGGGATCGGCCCTGGGCCGAAGGACACCTCGGACAGCAACGTGTCGCCGGGGCGGATCAGCGGTTCGAGGTCCTCGGCGCGGCCGCAGTCGCCCGAGTAGACGAGACCCGGCCCAGCGCCCGTCGACAGGCGATAGCCGTAGCTCTCGTCGGTGTGAGTCACGCGCCCCGCTACGATCCGGACATCGGCGACGTCGAACCGCTCGGTGACCGTCTCCACGTCCAGCGTCGCGGCGGTGAAGCCGGGCTCGCCGTGCAGGGCGTCGAGGCGCTCGTCGAGATGGCGCGGCCCGATCACCCGGACGTGACGTGGTGGCCGGAACTCCCAGCGCAGGTAGTGACGCAGGGCCACCAGGTCGATGAAGTGGTCGGGGTGGAGGTGGCTGACGATGACCGCGTCGAGCGTGCTCGGTTCCAGCGTCGACGCGAGGCGGGGGAACGAGCCCTGGCCGAGATCCAGGACGACGGCCGTCGCCCCTGACCGGACGAGGTAGGCGGCACCCGCCGATCCGACGAGGTCGCTGTAGGCCGGGCCGGCTCCGAGGACGTCGACCTGGAGGGGTCGCGGGGTCGCGCCGTCCATCATCCCGAGCGGACCGATCCGGTCGTGGCGATCGGTACCGTCGCCGCGTCGCGGCCCCGTCGGAAGCTCAGGGCGTCGAACCCGGCGGCGATGGCTGCGGCGTAGCCATCGTCGAGCGCCCAGGCGAAGGTGTCTGCGCGATGTGCATCCGACCCGACCGTGATCCGTTCGCCGCCGAGCTCGCGGAAGCGGGCCGTGACGGCCGGCGAGGGATAGATCTCCCTGGCCGCCTGGCGGAGGCCGCTGGTGTTGATCTCCAGGGCCGACCCGGAGTCGACGAGGGCGCGGAGCACGGGCTCGTAGAGCTCCGGGGCGGCGGCGAGGTCGGCGGCCGTCACGTGCGGGTCGAGATACCGCTTCACGACGTCGAGGTGCCCGATCGCGTCGAACAGCCCGGATCGGATCGCGGCCAGGACCTCATCGAAATACGGCCGGATGATGTCGGGCAGCGACTTCCCGGCGACCCACGACGCGACGGTGGCTGGGTCGTACGGGGAGCCGTGGTAGATGTGGACCGAGCCGATCGTGAAGTCGTAGGCGTGGCGCGCGAGGTGGTCGCGGATATCGGCTGCCCAGCGGCTGTCCCAGGTCACCTCGACGCCGAATCGGATCGCGAGACCGGCGTCCGCCCAGCGACCCGCAGCGTCCCGCACCTGCCGCTCGCGCTGTGCGAAGGAGGCATACCGGTAGGCTGGCGCGCCCGGATCGAAGTCGACGTGGTCGGTGATCGCGATCTCGGGGATGCCGCGCTCGGTCGCCTGGCGGGCGAACGAATCGATCGGCACGTCACTGTCCGGCGAGAGGTCGGTGTGGAGGTGGGCGTCGAGGGGCAGGTCGCGTGCCTGGCGGTCCGTCACCCGGCGATCACGCCGAGCTCGCGACCGACGATCGTGAACGCCTCGAGTGCTCTGTCCAGGTGTTCGTCGGTGTGGGCCGCGGTCACGATCGTCCTGAGCCGCGCCTGATCGAGGGCCACGGTCGGGAAGACCACCGGTTGGGCGAAGACGCCCTCGCCCATCAGGCGGTCGCTGAAGCGCATCGCGGTCTCGGGCTCGCCCATCATCACCGGCGTGATC
>DATBMM010000134.1:0-3487 GCA_036554825.1 Candidatus Limnocylindrales bacterium | reverse complement strand
CCCCTGCCCGGCCGGCGCTTGGCCCGCGCCGAGCTCGGGCCGGCGCGTGATCTCGGGCGCGATGTCGCCGCGGTAGATCCAGACCTTCACGCCGATGCGACCGTACGTCGTGTGCGCGTGGACCTGGCCGTAGCTGATGTCGGCGCGGAGCGTGCCCAGCGGGATGCGCCCTTCCTTGTCCCATTCGCGCCGGCCCATCTCCGACCCGCCGAGGCGCCCGGCCACGGCGATCTTGACGCCCTTGGCGCCCGCCTTCATCGAGCGCTGGATGGCCTGCTTCATCGCCTTCTTGAAGGCGATCCGGCGGGTCAGCTGGCCAGCGATGTTCATCGCGACGAGGTGCGCGTCGAGCTCCGGCTGGCGGATCTCCTTGATCTCGAGCTTGACCTTGCGGTCGCTCAGCCCGCCGATCTGCTGACGCAGCACCTCGACGTTCGCGCCGCCCTTGCCGATGACGATGCCCGGCTTGGCAGTGTGGATCGTGACCGTCACGTGGTTGATGCCACGCTCGATCTCGACCCCACTGACGCTGGCGTTCGCGAGCCGGCGCTCGATGAGCGTGCGGATCGCGATGTCCTCCTTGAGCGAGTCGGTGTATTCCTTGTCCGCGTACCACTTCGCGGTCCAGGTGCGCGAGACACCCAGGCGGAAGCCGTACGGATGGACCTTGTGTCCCATGTCAGGCCTCCTGGTCCGCGACGACGATCGTGATATGGGTCATGGGCTTATGGATGGGGAATGCCCGACCCTGTGCCCGCGGCTGGAATCGCTTGATCTTCGGACCCTCGTCGGCGACCGCGTCGACGATCACCAGGTCCTCCGCGGACAGGTTGTGGTTGTTCTCGGCATTGGCGGTCGCGCTCTTGAGGACGCGCGCGACATCGGCGGCGGCCTTCTGCGGCATGAACCGGAGCAGGGCGGTCGCCTCCTCGACCCGCTTGCCCTTGATGGCCGCGGTCACGAGGCGCGTCTTGCGCGTCGAGGCGCGCTGGTACTTGGCGGTCGCGGACACACGCATCAGTCGGCCTACTTCAGCGCCGTCGACCGCTCGGTGTGCTTGCCGTGCCCGCGGTAGTTGCGGGTCGGGGCGAATTCACCGAGCCGGTGGCCGACCATGTTCTCGGTCACGTAGACCGGGATGTGCTTGCGACCGTTGTAGACGGCGATGGTGTGGCCGATGAACGTCGGGAAGATCACCGACGCGCGCGACCAGGTCTTGACGACCTTCTTCTCGTTGCGCTTGTTCATCTCCTCGATACGGCCGAGGAGCCGGGCCTCGACGAACGGGCCCTTCTTGATGGAACGGGACATCTACTCCTGCCTCCCCGCCTACTTGCGATGCCGCGAGCGGACGATGAGGCGTCCGGTCGTCTTCGAGCGCCGGGTGCGGTAGCCCATCGCGGGCTGGCCCCACGGCGTCTTGGGCGGCATCCCGGTCGGGGACTTGCCCTCACCGCCACCGTGCGGATGGTCGCGCGGGTTCATGACGACGCCGCGGACCTCCGGACGCTGGCCCATGTGCCGGGCGCGGCCGGCCTTGCCGAGGTTCTGGTTCTCGTGATCGAGGTTGCTGACCTGGCCGACGGTGGCCATGCAGGCCATCGGGATCCGGCGCATCTCGCCCGACGGCATGCGCACGGTCGCGAAGCCGCCCTCCTTGGCGAGCAGCTGGGCCGACGTGCCGGCCGAGCGCACGATCTGGCCGCCCTTGCCGGGCGTCAGCTCGATGTTGTGGATCGTGGTGCCGAGCGGGATGTTGGCCAGCGGCAGCGCGTTGCCGACGCGGGCCTCGGCCTCGGGCCCGGATACGACGACGTCGCCCACGCGCAGGCCATGCGGCAGCAGCATGTAGCGCTTGTCGCCGTCCCGGTAGTGGAGCAGGCCGATCCGCGCCGAGCGATTCGGGTCGTACTCGATCGTCGCGACGCGCGCGGGCACGCCGGTCTTGTCCCGCTTGAAATCGATCCTGCGGTAGTGCTGCTTCTCGCCGCCGCCGCGATGGCGCACGGAGAGGCGGCCCTGGTTGTTCCGGCCCGAGCCGCGCTTCTGGGGCTCGAGCAGGGGCTTGTACGGCTCCTTGGTGGTGATCTCCTCGAACGTCGAGCGAGTCATCCGCCGGAGACCGGGCGAGGTCGGCTTGTAGCTGCGGAGCGGCATCGTCAGACCCCCTCGAAGAACTCGATCTTCTGGCCCGGGGCCAGCGTGACGATGGCCTTCCGCCAGGGCGTGGTGTGGCCGACGATCCGGCCGCGCCGCGTGCCGCGGCGCTTCTCCTTGGCCTTCGTGGTCAGGACGTTGACCGCGATGACGGTCACGCCCTCCTTCTTGTACAGCTCCTCGACCGCCGCCTTGATCTGGATCTTGTTGGCGCGATCGTGGACAGCGAACGTGTACTTGCCCCGCCCGGACTCGTCGATCGACTTCTCGCTCACGACGGGGCGCAGGATGATCTCGGCCGCCGTCAGCGCGCTCACGCCTGCACCTCCCGGCCGGCGCCACCGAACACGGTCTCGATGCGAGCCAGCGCCGGCTGCTCGATGAGCACGAGGTCGGCGTCGATCAGGTCGACGACGTTGAGCGAGTCGGCGAGGATCACGTTGACCGTCGGCAGGTTTCGTGCCGACAGCTCGAGGTTCTGGTCGCGGCCCGGCGCGACGACGAGCACCCGGCCGCTCGCATCGAGCGCCTTGAGGACGCCGGCGAGCTCCTTGGTCTTGATCGCGTCGAGCCCGAAGCCGTCGATGATCTTGAGCTGTTCGTCGCCGAGCTTGGCGGTCAACGCGCCGCGCAGCGCGAGACGCTTCATCTTGCGCGGGAGCCGCTGCTCATAGGAGCGCGGGTGCGGCCCGAACACGGTGCCACCGCCGCGGTAGTGCGGGGCGCGGATGCTGCCCTGACGGGCGCGGCCGGTGCCCTTCTGGCGGTACGGCTTGCGGCCGCCACCGCGGACTTCGCCGCGCGTCTGCGTGTCGTGTGTCCCGATGCGGCGGGCAGCCAGCTGGGCGGTGACGACCTGGTGCAGGACCGCGGTGTTGACCGGCGCGTCGAAGAGCTCATCGCTGAGGTCGACGTTGCCCACGGTCTTGCCCGTGCGGTCATAGAGGGGGGTCGACGGCATCGTCAGGCCTTCCTCACGAGGATGAGCGAGCCGCGCGCCCCAGGGAGGCTCCCCTTGAGGAGCAGCAGGTTGCGCTCGGGATCGGTGCGCACGACGCGCACCTTCTTGGTGGTCACGCCGTCGTGGCCCATGTGGCCGGCCATCCGGACGCCCTTGTACACGCGGCCCGGCGTCGTGCCGGGACCGATCGAGCCGGGCTCGCGGTGGTGGTCCGAGCCGTGGGTCTTGGGCCCGCGACGGAAGTTGTGGCGCTTGATGTGGCCGGCGAAGCCCTTGCCCTTCGACACGCCCGACACGTCGACGTGGTCGCCGGCCTCGAACAGGTCGCCGACCGACAGGGTCTGGCCGACCTCGTAGTCGTCGACGCTG
>DATBMM010000070.1:0-6789 GCA_036554825.1 Candidatus Limnocylindrales bacterium | reverse complement strand
ACGAGCAGCAGGAACGACGTCTCGATCACGTCGATCCCGGCGATGACCGCGGCGATGATGAGCGGCAGCGGGTGCGCGAGCGCCCAGCCTGCCGCAGCCGCGAACGCGGCCACCGCGAGGAACGCCAGACGCACGCCGCGTATCAGCCCCGGCACGTCGGCGGGTCCGTCGGCGCGGTCGCCGGATGCCGCCATGCGAGCGACCGAGCGCATGAGGAGAATCACCCCGACCGCGACAGCCATGCCGACGAGGAACGCCCGCAGGATCGGCGGCGGACCGACGATCGACTCGAGCCACCCGCGGTTCCAGCCGACGACGGTAGCGAGAACGACGGCGAGCACACCCAGGGCGACGGCCCCCGCCGCGCCGGGCCGGGGGCGTTCGGCCGGCGTCAGCGGGTCACCGACGCGCGGTCAGCCCTCGACGACGTCGAGGACCACCTCGTGCATCGCTCCATCGACGATGCGCCACGCGCGAACGCTGGGCGTGCCGGTCGCGCGGTCCGCCTCATCGTCGCCGAGCGACACCAGGATGTAGAGCGCATCCGGGTAGAAGGCCAGGCCGAGGTCCGTGGGGGACGGCACGGCCGGCGTGTGGGTGTGGGAGTGGACGATGCCCCAGAACGTCTCGTCGGCATCGTCGGTGGCGACGGTGAGCCGGTACAGGTCGTCGGGGTGGATCTCGTAGCGGTACGGGGAGCCGGCCGCGTTGCGCGTGGGCTCGAAGCGCAGTGCCCGCCCGCCGGCCGCCGCCGGGCCGTCCCCGACGATCAGCCCGCAGGCCTCGTTCGGTGCCCCGGCACGGGCGTGGTCGATCAGGGCCTGGATCATGGTCGCGGGGATCGCCGCCGCGACCGGACCCGGATGGACGGGGCTCACCACCAATTGACGCCGCCCTCGAGCGCGTCGCCCATCTCGTCGAACGATGTCGTGTACGTGCCGGCCGACAGGTACTTCCAGCCGCCATCGGGGAGCAGGGCGACGATCGTGCCCTCACCCATGCGGGCAGCCTCGCGGGCGGCGGCCACGAGCACGGCGCCGCACGAGGGCCCACCGAAGATGCCCTCGCGGAACACGAGCTCGCGGAGGGCGGTCAGCGCGTCGAGGTTCGAGACGAGGTACTTCGCGTCGAGCGCGGCGGGATCGAGGATCTCGGGGATGAACCCCTCATCGAGGGAGCGGAGGCCCTGGACGCCCTCGCCCGGCAGCGGCTCGGCGGCGACGATGCGGACGCCCGGCTTGTGCTCGCGCAGGTACCGGGACACGCCCATCAGCGTCCCGCCCGTGCCGAGGCCGGCGACGAACACGTCGATCTCGGGACAATCGGCGAGGATCTCGGGGCCGGTCGTCTCGTAGTGTGCTCGCGGGTTGGCCGGGTTGCCGTACTGGTACGGCATCACGAACCGGCCGTCCTTCTCGACGAGATGCTTGGCCAGGGCGATCGCGCCGTTCGAGCCGAGCGCGCCCGGCGAATCGATCACCTCCGCGCCGTACAGCGCCGCCATCTGCCGGCGCTCGTTGGTGACGTTGTCGGGCATGACCAGCGCGACGCGGTAGCCCTTCCGGCGGCCGATCATCGCGAGCGCGATGCCGGTGTTGCCGGACGTCGGCTCGAGGATGATCGAGTCCTCCCGCAGCACCCCGCGCGTCTCGAGGTCCTCGATCAGATACTTCGCGGCGCGATCCTTGACCGACCCCGTCGGGTTGAGCATCTCGAGCTTGGCGAAGATCCGGACCCGCGGGCTGGGGCTCATCCGCGGGATCTCGACCAGCGGCGTATGGCCGATGGCGTCGAGGATGTCGGCGTACCGGCCGCCGTGCGGCGCCCCGTCCTCGTGCGCGTGGTGATGGTCGTGGGCGGCGTCGTCGAGCCGCCACGGGACGGCCATCGTCAACCGCCGGCCATCGCCGGCAGCAGCCGGACCTCGTCGCTCCCGGCGACCGGCGTGTCGAGCCCGGCCAGGTAGCGGACGTCCTGGCCGTTCACGTACACGTTCACGAACCGGTTGAGGTCGCCCTCATCGGTCAGCAGCTGCCCGCCGAGCGACGGGTGGCGCTCGATCAGCCCGTTCACGACGGACCTGATCGAATCGCCCTCGACCTCGATCGACTTCGCGCCCCCGACGTTCGGTCGGAGCACCGACGGGATGAAGACGGTGCTCACGCGCGCGCCTCCAGCGAGACCACGCCGGCCAGTCCGGTCGTGGTCATCGCGAACGGGGCGTCGGCGCCGACACTGGCGACGGCCAGAGGTCGACCGGCCTTGCGGGCGTCCACCGCGGCCTCGGAGCAGACCGGGCACTCCGGGTCGCGCCGCAGCTGGAGCTCGGTGAACTCGGTCTCGAGCGCGTCGAACAGGAGGAGCCGGCCGGCGAGCGTCTGGCCGATGCCGAGCAGCACCTTGAGCGCCTCGTTGGTCTGCAGCAGCCCGAGGATCCCCGGGACGACGCCCAGGACGCCGGCCACCGAGCAACCGGGGGCCAGCTCGGGCGGCGGCGGGGTCGGGTAGAGGCAGCGGTAGCACGGCCCCTCGAACGGGATGAAGGTCGTGAGCTGGCCCTCGAAGCGGAACACGCTCGCGTGCACCACCGGGATACCCGCCGCGACCGCCGCATCGTTGAGGACGTAGCGCGTCTCGAACGTGTCGGTGCCGTCGAGGATGACGTCGTAGCCGTCGATCAGGCGCTCGACGTTGTCGGCGGTGAGCATCTCCTCGTGCTCGACGACCTTGACCTCGGGGTTGAGGGCATTGATCGAGATCCGCGCCGACTCGACCTTGCGCTGACCGACGCGGTCGGTGGTGTGCACGATCTGTCGCTGGAGATTGCTCACGTCGACGACGTCGAAGTCGACGAGGCCGATGGTGCCGACGCCGGCGGCGGCGAGGTACAGCGCCGCCGGGCTGCCGAGCCCACCGGCGCCGATCAGCAGCGCCCTCGACTCGAGCAACCGCTTCTGGCCGGCCGAACCGACCTCGGGGATCAGCAGGTGGCGGCTGTAGCGCTGCTTCTGCTCGGCATCGAGGACGACCGGCGTCTCGAACTCGAAGCCGGCGCCCTTCCAGGCCTGGAAGCCACCGGACATGCTGGCGACATCGGCATAGCCCATGTCGGCGAGGGTCTGGGCGGCGAACAGGGAGCGGATGCCGCCCGCGCAGTACAGGATGATGGGCGCATCGCGGTCGGGCGCGGCCGCCTCGATCTGCTGCTCGATGTAGCTCTTCGAGACGTGATGGGCGCCCGGGATGTGGCCCTGCTCCCACTCGGACGCCTCGCGGACGTCGACGATCGTCGCGGCGCCGGCAGGCAGGGCCTCGACCTCCTGGGCCGTGACCTCGCGGATCTGGGCACGCGCCTCCCGGAGGAGGTCGGCATAGGACTTCGGCATGGGGTTGATCGTGTCTCCGGTGTTCGACAGGCTGGCTCGCCGCTGGCGGCCAGGGCGGTGGTGGCTGGGGTCGCGAAGCGCGCGCCGGCTCAGGCCGGCCGGCGACACCTGCAGCGGCGCCCGATCCCGTTCACGCCTGCGTCCCCTGGGCGGCGGCGCTCGAGGCGGCATCCTCGGTCGCGACGCCGAGGTCGCCGAGGACGTGCTGGAGGCTGTCATGGCTGAGCATCGCGCACTTCAGCCGCGCCGGGCTGATGTCGATGCCGAGCAGGTCGAGCAGGTCGTCCGCTCGGAAGGACGCGACGTCGTTGAGCGGCTTGCCCTTGATCTCGTCGGTCAGGAGGCTCGCGCTGGCCTGGCTGATGGCGCAGCCTCGACCGGTGAAGCCGACCCGATCGACGACGCCGTCCCGGACCCCGACCATCAGCGTGATGCGATCGCCGCACAGCGGGTTCGACCCCTCGTAGCTGGCGTCGGCGTCCTCGATCACCCCGAAGTTGTGGGGCTGCCGGTAGTGCTCGAGGATGTAGTCGCGATACAGGTCGTCCATCGGGACTTCAGCATAGCGCGGAACGCCAATCCCGACCACCGGGGTCGGGATTATCGGGGACGGCGCCAAGGTGCGTCCCTGCAACGGACCGTTGTGCGGCGTCGCTGGTACGAGCGGACAGGCGTGCGGCGGCGGTCGTGTGGCTATCGTCCGGGCCGGTGGCCACCAACGTCGCGGATGCTCTCGGGGTCGCGCTCGGCGGACTCGCGCAGAAGCGCGGGCTGATCCCCCGCGTCCCCGACGGGGATCGCCTCCTGGCCGACGCCGCCGTGTGGCTCACCGGGGAGTACCCCGACGCCGTGCGATCCACCCACCAGCGGACCCTCCCGAACGGCCATGCCGCCCTCGCCGTCGACCTGCATCCGGCCGCGACCCCGTTCCTGCTGACCGCGGACGACGACGGCCGCGTGACCGCCGCGGCCGAGACCGGCGCCGTCGGACCCGGCTACCACCGGTTCGTCGGTCGTCTCCTGGAGCGGCTCAGCGCGGAGCTCGGGATCCACTGGACCGACGGCGACGGCGCGACGGCCTTCATCGACCGTCCGGGCGCCGAGCGGCTGTACCTGGGCTGGCTCGGGCCGCAGCTGGCCGCCGCCCGGGCACGCGTGCGGCGCGGCCAACGAGGCGTGCCACTCTCGATGCCGGTCGGCATCCGGGTGGCGACCGAGGCGGCGCTGGCGACCGTGATGGGACCGCGCGACGAGGCCTGGCTCGATTCGGCTATCGGCGATCCGCGTGTCGCGCTCGGCGTGACGCCATGGTGGGCCGATGCGACCGACGGTCAGTACCTCCTCAACCGGGCGCTCGTCCTGATGTGGCTGGAGGTCCGCTGGCGGACCCCGGCGATGGAGGGTGAGGCCGACCTCTTCGACGAGGTCCATCGGCTGCTGTCGCGGGCCTACCCGCTCGACCCCGACCTCGATTTCCCGTGGCACGCCTGGACCGAGCTCACGGCGCTGCGCGGCATCGACGACCCGATGGCCCGCCAGGCCGCCGAGCGCGCGACGACGACGCCCGCGCCCGATCCACCGGTCGGTTATCGGCGCGACACGGTCATCATCACGCACGAGGGCTGGTCCCTCGAGGTGCCCGGGGCGTTCGCCGAGCGACGCTCCCCGGAGGAGTGGTGGGGCGGCGGGACGGGTCGCAGCATCACCCTTGCCGCGACCGCGACCGGTGACGCAGACGGCAGGCCGATGAGCGCGCAGGACTTCGTGGAACAGTTCGCCGTCGATCTCGGCCCCGATGCCATCGTCCACCGGTCGGGCGACCTGCTCGGACGGGCACGCTTGCTGACCGATGCGTCGTCCGGCGTGGAGGTCGGGATCCTCGAGGGCTACTCCGCGGTCAGCGGTTCGGGGGCCGCGATCCGGATCGAGTTCGACGATCCGGCCGACTGGCAATGGGCGCTCGACATGTGGCGGTCGCTCGCCCCGGCCTGAGGTCGTCCTCGGCCTCCTCGGCCGCGTCGCCCTCTCGGGACTGTGGGTTCCGACGGCCCGGAGATTGTGGAACTCGGAGTTCCGGACCGCCGGCGCCCCCATCCAGGAGGGGCGCCGGCGGTCGAACGTCAGACGGAGTTACTGACGGTCGTGATGATCGAGCTGACCTGGCTGCCGAGGAAGATCAGCGCCACGATGGCGATGATGGCGATGAGCGCCAGGATGAGGGCGTATTCGGCGAGTCCCTGTCCCTCGTCATGACCGAGGAGGGCTCGGCGGAGGTCGAACGGTCGCATGCAGCATCCTTTCCGAGCATGCCCCTGTGCTGAGGCGGCACCCGGTCACTGGATGACCGGGCGACAGGAGCGTCGGCGGGATCGGGTGGTGCCCGGAATCCGGGAGGTCCCGCAGGCCGCGCTGCGGGTCGTCCCCTAACGGATCAACGCACCGGCCACTCGAAGGTGACGACCGTCCCGTGACTGCGAGCGCCCCGCTCGATGCGGACCGAGGCATCGGCCAGCGCGGCTTCCGTGACCATGTCGGCCAGACCGCGTCCACCGCTCCGCCGGCCGGCCGCGGGGCCGGGGTCCGGCGCGGCGCCACCGCCGTCATCCGCGATCGACAGGCGCACGAGCTCGGCGCTCGACGACAGGGCGAGCGTCGCGTGGGCCGTGGGTGCGTGGCGGACCACGTTGTCGAGCGCCAGGCGAGCGACGCGGGCAGCGGCCGCGGCCACGGCCGGCGGCGGTGCCCCGCGCGACGCACCGCGGCCGTCGAGGATGTCGATCGTGACTCGCACGGCGGACCGGTCCTCCACCCGCTCGGCCAGGGCCTCGAGCGCGGCCGGCAGCCCACCGATATCGAGCCCGACGGCGTCGCGGTCCTCGATCATCGATTCGACTTCGCGCAACGCCTCGCGGAGCGATGCCGCCAGGCGATCGACCGTGCCACCGTGCTCGGCGTCCCGGATCGCGCGGCGAAGGTCCGGCACGACGATCGCGTGGAGGTCGCGAGCGAGACGCGCCCGCTCGTCCTCGGCGGCCTGACGGGCGCGTGCGCGCCCCGGTGCCAGCTCCGCGAGCCCGGCGCGGAGCCAGGCCGAGCCATACCGGAGCGCGCCCATCGCGCCGGGCGGCCGGTCGCCGGCCACGGCCACCCGCCGATGACCAGCGATGAAGGCCGGGCGGGCGTCCCCGAACAGACCGAGCACCGCGAACACGATGGTCAGCACGAGGAACGAGCGGGTCACGAGCACCAGGTCGCCAAGCGGCGTCGCCGGATCGTCGATGACGCCGGTCTGATCCGGCGTCGCCATCACCCAGATCGCCACGATGAACATGGCGGCGATGGCGACGGCCCCAAGCGTCGGGATCCATCGCGCGATCTGCCGCGACGGGTGGGAGGCATAGGT
>DATBMM010000006.1:0-1666 GCA_036554825.1 Candidatus Limnocylindrales bacterium | reverse complement strand
CGAGGCCGGTGTCGTGGACGGCCGCGCGGCCTCGGCGCGTGGACGCGGGGACGGCTGCGCAGGGACGATCGCCGGCCGGGCCCGGCGGACGGTCGGCGTTCGCCTTGTGCCAGCCCCCTGGTTCGAACCCGTGACGACCCGCCGCTTGGCCTTCATGACCAGCCCGCCTCCCAGGCCAGCTCCTCGCTCGCGAAGACCGGTCCCTCGCGGCAGACGCGCTGCGGGGTGCCGGTAACGGTCATGACGACGCAGCCGAGGCAGGCGCCGACAGCGCAACCCATGTTCTGCTCCATCGAGACCTGGAGAAAGGCCTTGCGGCGGGCGGCCGGCGAACCAAGGGGATCGGACCGTCCACCCCCACGTTTCCGGCCCAGCGCCGCGACACCGAGACGCCCGCGTCGGCCCTCGGCAAGGCGGGCGAGGGCCCGAAGCATCGGCATCGGGCCACACGCGAAGGCCTGGTCGGCCCAGCCCTCGTACTGCGGGACGAGCTCGGTCACGAACCCACGGTGGCCGAGGGATCCGTCGTCGGTCGCGACCACGTACTCGACCTCATCGGGCAGGAGGTTCGACGGGTACACCTCGCGTGCCGTGGTCGCCCCGAACAGCAGCGTGACCTGACGGCCGTCGCGGATCGCCTCGTCGGCGAGCATGCGGACCCCGGCCATGCCCAGGCCGCCGGCGATCAGCAGCAGGTGGCGGCTCCGCGGATCGACCTCGAACGGCCGGCCGAGCGGGCCGAGGAGATCGATCGCGTCACCGGCCCGCAGCCGGGTGAACCATTCCGTGCCGCGGCCGATGACCCGGTAGTGGATGGTGACGACGCCCGTCAGCGGGTCGGCCGTGTTGATCGAGAACGGTCGGCGCAGGACCATGCCCGAGTAGTCGCCGGTGCGAATGTGGACGAACTGGCCGGCCCGCGAGCCATTGGCGATGTCGGGTGCGTGGAATGACTGCAGCCACTGGCCCGGCAGGATCTCGCGGCTGTCGACGAGCTCCGCCGCGGCGAGCCGCATGGTCACGCGGTCGGGCGGCCCTCCGCGCCCTCTCCTTCCTCCTCGCCTTCGTCCGCTTCGCCCGCCTGATCCTCGAGATCGCCCGCCTCATCCTCGAGAGCGACCGCCTCATCCTCGAGGTCGGCGGTCGCGTCATCGATGTCGACGTCCGCGTCGGCCTCACCGACCGGGCCGGTGCCGTCCGTCTGGTCGGCCAGCTCCGGAGCGACGCCCGGATAGGCCTCAGCCAAGGCGTCGGCCAGATCGCCGAAGACGTCTGTTGGATCGTAGAACTCGACCAGCTCGTCCGGGCCGGTGAGCGTCCGCCACGTTCCTTCCTGTTCCTCGGGAACGACCTCGGCACGGAACTCGCCGGTGGAGGACAGCACGAGCCGCTCGTCGTCGTCATCGACGATCACCAGCTCCCCGATGAGGTTCGAAGCTGACGCGGCGGCCATCTCGAACTCGTCGAGCAGGCGTGACTCGCTGCGCTGGCTGCGCTCCTGGTACTCGAGCGCGAGGTCGTACAAGCGGCGCGCCGCGGCCTCGTCATCGGCGAGCTCGACCTGCTCGGGCTGGCCCGCCGCCCACGAGTCGGCCGCGCCGGCATACGGGTCCTCACCCAGGCCGACGGTCTCCTCGGGCGCGATCCCGGCTGCCTCCAGCAGGTC
>DATBMM010000358.1:0-3871 GCA_036554825.1 Candidatus Limnocylindrales bacterium | reverse complement strand
AGGACGTCGTCGTCCCGGCGACGCACATGGCACGCCTCGAGGCCGCCGCGCGCGCGACCCGCCTCGGCGATCCGGCGGCGGCGCCGGTCGAGACCCTCGTGGTCGCCGGTGGCCAGCACTCGTGGCTCTACGAGGATGCCGGCTACCGCCACGCCGTGGCCGCGTTCCTCGCGAGATCGCTCGGTGGCCCGCTTCCGGCGGCCGCTGCCGGCGAGATCGCCGCGGCCACCGCGGCCGAGCGCATCCCCGACGGGGAGGCCCGCTTCGCGGCCGTCGACGAGACGCCGGGCGGCTTCCGGACGCTGGCCCAGGTCGCCCTCCCCGGCGCGACCAAGACGCCGGCGACCACCGATCCCGGCACCGACCGGTGACCGACGACGACCCCGTCTGGCACGCGATCGCCACACGACGGGTCATCCGCCGGTTCGCCGATCGGCCGCTGGAGCCGGCGCACCTGGACCGGATCCTGCGGGCCGGCCGGCGCGCCAACAGCTCCAAGAACTCGCAGCAATGGGCGTTCATCGTCTGTCGCGACCGCGCCCACCTCCGGGAGCTGGCCGCGGTCGGGCCGTGGGCCGGCCATCTCGCCCGTGCGGCGATCGGGATCGCGCTCGTGACGCCGGACCCGGCCCGGGCCGAGGCGCCGCTCTCGATCATGTTCGACCTCGGCATGGCGGCCGACGAGATGATCCTCGCCGCCTGGGAGCTCGGTATCGGCAGCGTGCCCGCGACCGTCTACGACCACGAGCTCGCCAGGCGCCTGCTCGGCTACCCGGATGACCGCCACTGCGAGTTCCTGCTCTCGTTCGGGTATCCGGCCGATACGGCGGACCTGACCCGCCCGCTCAAGCCAGGTGGGCGGCGACCGCTCAGCGAACTCGTCCACGAGGAACGCTGGCAGGACCGCGAGGGGTAGCGAGCCGACAGACGCGGGCGGATCCGCCCTACTGCCAGCGGAACTTCCGCGCGGCGATCGCGAAGCAGACGACGAGCCAGGCCGTCAGGACGAGGGCGCAGACCCACAGGGGCGCGAACGCGGCGCCACCGACCATCACCTGGCGCAGGGCGTCGGCCAGGTAGGTCAACGGGATGATCCGGGCGATGGTCTGCAGGAAGTCGGGCATGAACTCGATCGGGAAGAACACGCCGGACAGGAACATCATCGGGAACTGCACGACGCTGGTCATGCCGTTGGCGGCTTCCTCGGTCTTCGTGAACGAGGCGAGGACGTAGCCGAGTGCGAGGAAAGCGACCGCCCCGAGGATGATGAACACGATCGACAGGCCCCACGGCCCGGTGACCTCGACACCGAAGAAGATCGTGCCAACGGCGACGATGATGACCGCCTGGAACATCGCGATGAGCAGGCGCATCAGTACGTTGGAGCCGACCAGCTGCCACCGTCGCAGTGGCGTCGCGGCAAGGCGCTTGAGGATCAGCTTCTCCCGGTCCGCAACCAGCGGGACCGCGGCGAAGATACCCACCTGCATCACCGACAGCGCCAGCATGCTCGGCACGAAGTAGCTGATGAAGTTCAGGTTCTCGGTCTGGAGGGTCTCCGGCTGGGGAACGACCAGCGGCGGTCTCCCGCCGAGGTTGACGACGCCCAGGACCGCACCGACCGTCTGGAAGACAGCGCCGGTCGCCTCGCTCTGCGACGGGTCGGTGTAGACGACGAGCGTCGTCGGTCCGCCGGTGCCCGCCGTGGCGGCCGCGATCCCGTCACCGTACCCGGCCGGGACCACGATCACGGTGGAGACGTCGCCGTCCTGCATCTGCGCCACGGCGTCGTCCTTCGTGGCATCGACCAGCTCGATGCGCGACTGGGCGGCGAACGCCTCGCGGAGCTGGTTCGAGGCCGGGCTGCCGTCCTCGTCCACCCAGCCGATCGTCAGCCCGCCACCTCCATCGCCGCCCTGGAAGATGAAGCCGAACATGAAGATGAAGATCAGCGGGAAGGCGAGCGTCCAGAAGAGCGCGGCCCGATCACGCAGGTAGCTCCGGATGTTGGCGACCGTGAGCGCGGCCAGTGCCTGCATCGTCGCCTCAGTCCCGCAACGCCCGGCCGGTCAGAGCGAGGAAGACGTCCTCGAGGGTGGCCCGGCGGATGCCCAGGTTCTTGAGCTCGAGACCCCGCTCGTCGGCAAGGTCGAGGAGCGCGCTGATCGTCGGCCCGACGTCACGCGTATAGACCAGCATCTCGTCGTCGTCCGCGCTGACCGACACGACAGCGGGCAGCGCGCCGAGCTCGTCGCGCTCGATCCCGTCGACCTGGTCGAAGCGCACGGCGCGATCGCGGAAGTGCCTCGACACCAGCGCGTCGGGCGTGTCCTGCTCGAGGATCCGACCGTGGTCCATGATCGCGATCCGGTCGCACAGGATCTCCGCCTCCTCCATGTAGTGGGTCGTGAGCAGGACCGTCCGGCCGTCCGCCTTGAATCCGCGGATGAGGTCCCAGAGCGATCGGCGCGCGGCCGGATCGAGGCCGGTCGTGGGTTCGTCGAGGAAGACCAGCTCCGGGTCGTTCACCAGCGCCAGCGCAACCGCGAGACGCTGCCGCTGCCCGCCGGAGAGCACCTGGCTCTGGGCATCGCGTCGCTCGCCGAGCTCGAGCGCATCGATGAGCTCGGCCGTCGGGCGCGTGTGCTGGTAGAAGCTCCGGAACAGGTCGATCAGTTCGGTGACCGTGAGCTTCGGATACATCGACGCCGTCTGGAGGCTCACGCCGATGCGCGGCTTGAGCCGGTCGACATCGCGCCGGACGTCGTGGCCCAGGACCGTGACCTCGCCACCGTCCGGACTGCGAAGCCCCTCGAGGATCTCGACGGTCGTGGTCTTGCCGGCGCCGTTGGGGCCGAGCAGGCCGAAGACCTCGCCGCGTCCGACCTCGAAGTCGATGCCGGCGACCGCTTCGAGGTCGCCATACCGCTTGACGAGCCCTCGGACGGAGATGACGACGTCGTTGGCGACGGGTGCGGTCATGGCCGGGAATGGTACCGGCTCTCAGGCGTCATCGAGCGTGTCATCTGGCGGACCCACCTCCCACCCGGTGGTCCAGTCGATGTCGAGACCGACGCGTGCTCCGGCAGGAGCCGCGTCCGACTCCGGAGCCGGGGCGCCGAGGCCGATGTAGGCGTGGATCGCCGCCTTGAGCCCGACGTCCTTGCCGGCCGCCTCGGAGAGGATCCACTTCTGCTCGAGCACGTCGCAGTACGCCTGGATCGCGTCGCGATCGGGACCGATCGCCGGGATGATGGCCGCGAGGGTCGGCTCCAGGACGTCGTCGAGCCACCGTTCCGCGGCGGTCGCTTCGTCCACCGGGTGTCCCTCGTGGAATTCGAGCCAGGCCTGATACTCGTGCAGGTCGTTGAGGAGGAGCTGCGCCTGGCCCTCCAGCGCGGTGATCCCGGTCAGCCGCAGGAGCTCGCGCGAGTGGAACCGCCGGTTGGCGACGGCGACCCGGAGCCGCACGGCACCGTCGCCGCCACGGGTCGGTTCGAGCGCGATCTCGTCGACGGCGAAACCCAGGTCGTTGAGGCGGCGGATCCGGGCGCGGACGGCGTGACGGTCGTCCGGCGAGAGCTCCGGCTCCAGGTGGAGTTCGTCCCAGACCGCGTCGTATCGCGTCCGGACCGTCTCCGCAGCCTCGACCGCCTCGTCGGCAGCGTCATCGCGACCCTGCATCGCCCCGAGGTCCGCCAGGCCGAAGGCGACGTTCTCGACGAGGATGTCCAGGTCGTAGGCGCGCTGCCCGTCGGACAGGACCGGATGGATCTCGCTCGTCTCGGCGTCGACCAGGAATGCCTGGATCTTGTCCCCGTCGCGCCGGAACAGCGTGTTCGCCAGCGAGCAGTCGCCCCAGAACACGCCG
>DATBMM010000347.1:0-5661 GCA_036554825.1 Candidatus Limnocylindrales bacterium | reverse complement strand
TGTCGAGCCCCCCGCCGTCGTAGAAGTCGAACATGTACGGCTGGTCGATCATCGCCTGGTAGTTGAAGCCGGCCCCGCCCTCGTTGCCGGCGACCGGCACGCCCCCGAAGATGCCCTGCTCGACGGTGAGCACGAGCCGGTCGGTGATGCCCTCCTCCCAGGCCACCCGGCCGATGAGCTGGCTGATGCCGAAGCCGAGGTTGCAGATGGCGCCGGGCGGGAACTCGAGGAGCGAGCGGCGGGCGATGATCTTGCGCACGTCGAGGGGGAGCGGCGGCTCGTCGGTGACGGGTTTGCGCAGGCGGCCCGCGTAGTAGGGCGAGTCCTGGGTGATGTAGGTCTGCCACTGGTCGGGGTCGACGTACACGTGATCGACCAGGGCGCCGGGCACCTTGACGTCGCGCAGCGGGAGCGAGCCGCGGCGGGCCAGCTGGCGAACCTGGGCGATCACGATGCCACCCGAGTTCCGGGCGGCCATGGCCATCGCCAGCATCTCGCCCTGGACCGCCTCGCCGTCCATCGTCAGGTTGCCGTCCTCGTCCGCGCTCGTGCCACGGATGACCGCCACATCGATGGGAAAGGCGTGGAACAGCAGCCACTCGCGGTCCCGCAGCGTGATGACCTCGACGAGGTCCTCGGTCGTGCGGCTGTTCTGCTTGCCACCCGTCTGGCGCGGGTCGACGTACGTGCCCAGACCGACCTGCGTCACGAGACCCGGCCGTCCGGCGGCGATCTCGCGCATGAGCTGGGAGAGCACGCCCTGCGGGAACGAATACGACTCGAGCTCGTTGGCCTCGACGAGCGCACCGAGACGCGGCTCGTTGCCGATGTTGCTGCCGATCGTCCGGCGCATCAGCCCGGGCAGCCCGAGCTGCGAGAAGCCCCGGTCGGCGAAGTCGCCGATGCCCACGACCCGGACGGTGGTGAGGTCGCGCGGCCGGCCTTCCGCCTCATAGACCGTGGCGAGCTCGTCGATGAAGCGCTGGGGCAGCGCGTGGCCGGCCCCGGACCCGCCGATGACGATGGTCGCGCCATCGCGCACCTTGCCGACGGCATCGCGGACGGAGATGACCTTGCCGTTCGCCGGCTCACTCACGGCATGTACCCGCCGGCGTTCGGGTTGAGCGTCTGACCGAGGTACAAGCTCGCGGCGTCCGACAGCAGGAAGATCACGGTGTCGGCGACCTCATCCGCCCGTCCGTATCGACCCAGGGGCATGTCCCGCAGGCGAGCCCGACCGGTCTCCGAGTCGAGCAGCTCGGCCGTCATCTCGGTCACGGTCATGCCCGGAGCGACGGCGTTGATGCGGACGCCTCTTGGGCCGAACTCGCGGGCGAGCGACCGGGTCAGGCCGATCAGACCGGCCTTGGCCGCGCTGTACGCGGCGGTCTCCGTGATGCCCATCTGCCCCAGACGCGACGCGATGTTGACGATCGACCCGCTGCCGCGCTCGACCATCGACGGCAGCGCGGCCCGCGACGTGTGGAACGCGGCGGTCAGGTCGGTCCGGATGACCTCCTCCCAGACGCTCGGCTCGAGCTCGAGGAACGGCCCGACCTGGGTCGTGCCGGCGTTGTTGACGAGGCCGTCGATCCGCCCGAAGCGCTCGATGACCTGGGTGACGAGGGCTTCTGCCTGCTCGCCGTCACCGACGTCGGCCGCGAAGCAGTCGCCGTCCGCGCCCATCTCGCGGATCCGGGCGAGGGTCCGCTCCGCCCCGTCCCGCGACCGGTGGTAGTGGACGGCCACGGTGGCGCCCTCGGCGGCGGCCTTGGCCGCCACCTCCGCGCCGATGCCGCGGCTGCTCCCGGTCACGAGGACCACGCGGTCGGCGAGCGACGCGGTCAAGCGCCCACGCCCTCGCGGGTCGAGGCGAGTGGCACGGCAGCCGGTGGCGCCGTCGACTCGCGCATCGCCAGCTCCGTCGGCAGCACGGCTTGCGCCAGCTCGTCGCCGGCGAGGAGTCGTGCTGCCTCGGCGAACCCGCGTCTGCCCATCTCGCGCAGCGGCAGCCGGACCGTCGACAGGCTCGGGGCGGTGATCGACGCCACCGGCACGTCGTCGAAGCCAGCGACGGAGACCTGCCCCGGGACGTCGATGCCGAGCTCCGCGAGCCGCGCGAGGGCGCCCATGGCCAGGGGGTCGTTGGCGCACTGGATCGCCGTGAAGGGCGTGGAGCCTGCCAGCAGCATGTCGACACCGAGCGCGCCGCCATCCCGGTCGAAGGTGGTATGGACGACGAGCCGTGGGTCGTAGTCGATGCCGGCCTCCTGGAGCCCGCGCCGATAGCCGGCGAGTCGCGCCCGCGAGACGAACAGCGAGGAGGGACCGGCGAGGAACGCGATCTCGCGATGGCCGAGCTCGACCAGCGCCGTGACGATGCTGGCCATCCCGGCCTCGTTGTCGACGCCGACGTCCGCCGGGCCGAGCGCATGCGGCGAGAGATGGACCACGGCGGCGCCGTCGGCGCGCATCGCCGCCAGGTGCCGCTCGATCTCCCTGTTCGACTCCGGGTCGTCGAGTCCGCTCGCCGCGAAGATCACGCTCGCTGCCCGCATCGAGCGCAGCAGCCGGACGTAGGACGTCTCGCGTTCGGCATCACGCTCGGATGAACACGTGATCACGAGATAGCCGGCGGGCGAGGCGGCGTCCTCGACGCCCCGCACGACCTCGGCGAAATACGGGTCGGTGATGTCGTGGACGATCACCGCCACGACCGGGATCTGGCTCTTGAGCAGGCCGCGCGCGAGCGCGTTGGGAACGTAGTCGAGGCTCCGCGCTGCCTCCAGGACGCGTGCCCGGGTCGTCGCGCTGACCGGGTAGTCCGCGGACGACACGACCCGCGACGCGGTCGCGATCGACACGCCCGCGAGGCGGGCGACCTCGGTGATCGACGCCATCAGAACGCCATCAGAACGGGAACGTCGGCGGCTCGTCGCGCACCGTCACCCACTGCCACTCGGTGAAGTTGTCAAGGTTGGCCTCACCGCCGTACCGACTGCCGTTGCCGGACAGGCCCATGCCGCCGAACGGGATGGTGGCCTCATCGTTGAGCGTGCCGTCGTTGACATGGACCATGCCGGCCTTGATCCGCTGGGCGATCGACAGGCCGCGCGACATCGAGCGCGAGTAGACCGCGCCGACCAGGCCGTACTCGCTGGCGTTGGCCAGGGCGAGCGCCTCCTCGTCGGTGCGGAACGTGGTCACCGGGGCGACCGGGCCGAAGATCTCGTCGGTCCAGGCGGCGTGCTCCCGAGTCACATCGGCGAGCACGGTCGGCTGGTAGAACAGGCCTTCGTATGTGCCGCCGGTCACGAGCCGCGCACCGCCTTCGACCGAGCGGCGGACGATGTCGTCGACCCGGCGGATCTGTTTCTCGTTGACGATCGGCCCGAGCTGGACGTCCTCCCGATACGGGTCGCCGAGTCGCAGGTTCTGGGCCTTCTCGCGAAGCGCCTCGACATAGTCGCCCACCACGCTCTCGTGGACGATGTGGCGGCCCGCAGCGAAGCAGACCTGGCCCTGGAACTGGAACGAGGAGAACGCCCCGGCCGCGGTCGCCGCCGCGAGGTCTGCGTCGTCGAGCACGATGAACGCGTTGTTGCCACCCAGCTCCAGCGACACCTTCTTGAGCCGCGACCCGGCCAGCTCGCCGACCCGCCTGCCGGCGGCCGTCGAACCGGTGAACGACACCATCGACACGTTCGGGTCGGTGACGAGCGCCTCGCCGACGTCTGCCCCACCGACGACGATCTGCAGCAGGCCCTCGGGCAAGCCGGCCTCCCGGAACACCGCGGCGAACATCGCCCCGCCGATGACCGGCGTCTGCGGATCGGGCTTGAGGACGACGGCGTTGCCGAGCGCGAGCGCCGGAGCCACGACCCGCATCCCGAGCACGCTCGGGGAGTTCCACGGCGTGATCGCGCCGACGACCCCGACCGGGATGCGCCGCACCATCGACAGGCGGCCCCTGACGGCTGTCGGGACGAGCGAGCCATAGGGCTGCCACGGCAGCGTCGCCGCGCTGAGCAGCTCGCCGTAGGCGAAGTTCGACTCGTGGTGCATCTTGCTGTGCGAGGCGCCGGTCTCGCGCATCGTCCAGGTGCCGAACTCCTCGCGATTGGCCTCGTAGATGTCGGCCGCCTTGCGGAGGATCCGGGCACGCTCCTGGAAGGAGGTTTCGGCCCACGCCGGCTGGGCGGCCTTCGCGGCCGCCGAGGCCCGGGCGACGTCGTCGGTCGTGGAGCCGGCGACCGTGGCGATGTGGCGGCCCGTGGCGGGCTCGACGTCGTCGATCGCGGATCCGGTGCCGGGCTCCCACGTCGAGACGAAGGACGCCAGCCAACCGCGCGCGGAGGACTCCGTCTGATCAGGGGCGATGACGGCCATCACTGTCCTCCTTCGGGCGGAGCCGCGTCACGAGTGAAGCGCTCCGCGTAGGTCCGTGGTGCGTCGCTGGCGACGGCGCGCTGCCCGGTCGCCGGATCCCGCCAGACCGGCCCACGGGCCAGCACGGCGTCGATCAAGCCTTCCTCGAGATAGGCCGGGTACTCCCACGACCGAAGCTCGAGCGCCATCTGGCCCGGATAGCCGATCAGCTCCCGAACACGCTTGTCGGTGTAGTAGCCGCCGACGATCGCGAGCTGGAGCGCCGAGAGGTTCGTCGGTTCGTCGGCGAGGGCGGACAGGCGGGCCGTGACGTCCGCGCCAAGCCCTTCCCGGAGCGCGGCCGTGATCGGTTCGGCGAGGTCTGGCCTGGCGCGAAGCACGAACGCGAGACGTTCGTCGGTCACGACGTCCGCGGCCGATGGCATCCCGTCCGCGGCCGGGATCAGGTGGTCGGCGATCGCGGCGAACGTGGCACGCTCCCGGTCGTCGAGGGTAGGGCTTGCGCCGGCGCCTGCCGGCTCTGCGGTGGCCGGCATCCCGCCCTCGAGGTCCGTCGGCACCCCGGTCTCGCGCGTGGTCATGCCGGCACCTGCTGCTCGAAGCGTGTCTCGACCATGTGGTCGGCGGCGCGGAGCGCGATCGACACGATCGTGGACGTCGGGTTGACGCCGGACGACGTCACGAAGCACGAGCCATCGACGACGTACAGGTTCGGGACATCGTGCGCCCGGTTCCAGCGGTCGAGCACCGAGGTCTTCGGGTCGTCGCCCATCCGCGCCGTCCCGAGCAGGTGCCAGCCGGAGTAGCGCATCAGCCGGTCGACCTCGATCTTGTAGGCGCCCGCCGCCTCCATCGATTCGGTCGCGCGCTCGATGTGGAAGTCGAGCATCCGGCGCGCGTTGTCGGCCATCGTGTAGTGGATCTCGGGCGCCGGGATGCCATCGGCGTCCGTGACCGTCGGCGAGAGCGTGATGTGGTTCGCCTCGTCGGGCAGGTCCTCGGCGAAGAGGCCCCAGTTCGCCCCGTGGCCGAGGTGCGTGCGGACATGCGCGTGATGGCCGGGTCCCCAAGCCTGCTCGCCGGCCCGGCTCGGCAGCGCGGTGTTGATCGGGCCGCCGGTCGGGGCGAGGCCCCAGCGTGCGCCTCGGACGAAGCCGCGCTTCTCGTCGGTCTCGTAGAACTCCAGCGACTCGATCAGGTCGCCGAACTGGCCCTGCCAGCTCATCAGCGGGTCCTCGAACAGGCCGGCCACGTTCGCGAAGGGATGCATCA
>DATBMM010000342.1:0-1553 GCA_036554825.1 Candidatus Limnocylindrales bacterium | reverse complement strand
GTCGAGGCCAAGTCGGGCTACGGGCTCGACCTGGAGACCGAGCTCCGCCTCATCGAGGTCGCCTTCCGGCTCGGCCGCGAGGGACCCATCGACGTCGTCCCGACGTGGCTCGGCGCCCACGCCGTCCCGGCCGAGTTCCGGTCGCGACCCGACAGCGTCGATGCCTACCTGCGCCACCTCCTCGATGAGCAGCTCCCGGGCATCGCCGCCCACGGCCGGGCGCGATTCGCTGACGTGTTCTGCGAGGAGGGCGTGTTCAGCGCCGACCAGTCGCGGCGCATCCTCGAGGCGGCCCGGGCATACGGTCTCCTGCCGCGGCTCCATGCCGACGAGCTGGCACCGTCCGGTGGCGCGGAGCTCGCCGCCGAGATCGGCGCTGTGTCGGCCGACCACCTCGCCACGCCGTCGCTCGATGGCATCGCGGCCATGGGCGCGTCCGCCGACGCGGACGAGCCGGTCGTCGCCACGCTCTTGCCCGTCACGACCTGGTTCCTCATGAAGGACCACCATGCTCCGGCCCGTGCATTCATCGAGGCAGGCGTGCCGGTCGCCGTCGGCACCGACTTCAACCCCGGCACCTCGCCGACGCCGAACCTGACGCTCGCGATGTCGTTCGCCTGCATCAACCTACGGATGTCGCCGGACGAGGTGCTGGCGGCGGTCACGATCAACGCCGCCCGTGCCTTGGCCATGGAGGACGAGGTCGGCTCGATCGAACCCGGCAAATCTGCGGACCTGGTCATCTGGCGCGTGCCCAGCAGCCGACGGATCCCGTACCACCCGGGCGCCGACCTGGTCCGGACGGTGATCAAGCGCGGCCGGGTGGTCCTCGACCGGCCCTGAGCCCGACGCGGGGCCCGATCTCGGCCTAGGCCTGCTTCCCGCGCGACTCCAACAGGACGGTCATGGTCTCGGCCGGCAGGCTCGATGACGTCACGGACAGCTTCGGCTGCGCGACCGGCTCGGCGCCCATCTCATGGAAGAACTTGGCGAGTGCCTCGGCGCAGTCCTTGTCGTCGTCGCACAGCGTCATCGGCACGACGATCTTCGGGTCGAGCTGGGCCATCAGGGCGGCCGCCTTGGTCGGGCTCAGGGTCCCGCCGATCGGCACGCAGGCGATGTCGACCCCGCCGATGTCGCCGAGCTTCTCCTCTGAGAGGAGGTGGCCGATCTCGCCGAGGTGGATCGTGTGGACGCCATCGACCTCGAGCACGAACGAGACGCCCTTGCCGTGCTCTGCGCCACGGGCGTCATCGCGGTACGTGCGCACGCCGGTGACGAGCACCTCTTTGACCTCGTACTCGCCCGGTCCATCCAGCACGAACGCGGCATCGAGGCTCGCCGGGATCAGCGTCGACCCGTCGCGCGAGCGCTTGCCCTTGGGCTTGCCGCGAGCGACCGGGGCGTCGTCCGGGTGGCTGAAGGTGACGATGTCGCCGGTGATCCCCCGGCCCGTCGGCCCCACCACGGATTGATACGGATCAGCGACGACGACGGCATCGCGTCCGCGGAGGCGGATGCAGGTCCGCCCGTACCAAGTCACTTCCATCGGC
>DATBMM010000301.1:0-2582 GCA_036554825.1 Candidatus Limnocylindrales bacterium | reverse complement strand
GGCCTTGAACTTGGAGGCGTTCGCCTTCGTCACGACGCCGCCGTTCGGCAGGCCCTTGAGCACGTCGATGCCGCCGCAGCCCTTGCCGGTCTTGACGGCCTTGATCACGCACTGCATGCCCAGCTTGCCCTCCGTCGCCGGACGTTGCACGACCGTGCCGTACCAGGCACCCGAGGCGACCGCCTTCAGCCCGACGCCGCCGCCGCCGTAGCCGATCAGCGTCACCTTCTTGCCGCCGAGCGCCTGCTGCGCGCCCGTCGCGCCCTGGTCGGCGCCGACGATCACGTTGAGGTCGGGCTGCGCCTGGAGCATCGTCTGGGCCGCCTTGAGCGCGTTGGCCGGGTTGTAGAACGTCTCACCCTCGGCGACGACGTCGATGCCGTGACCCTTCGTCACCTGGTCGAACCCCTTGCGGATCGCGGTGTCGAGTGAGGACACCTTGACCGAGTAGAGGTAGCCCACCTTGCACGGGTTCGCCTGCAGCGCCGCGCAGGCCCTGTTCACGAGCGTGCCCTGCTTCTTGCCGATGTCGGTCTGGACGAAGACCACGTTGCCCGACAGGCCCTTGACCGGAGGCGCTGCCGTTCCGGGGTTCGCGCCGAGGATCTGGTCGATGTTGACGATCTTGACCCCGGACTTGACGGCCTGGTTGATGGTCGGGATGAGCTGCGGCCCGAAGATGGGCTGCACGATGATCCCGTCGTACTGCTTCGACGTGATCGCCGTCTTGAGCTGCGCGAGCTGCTTCTTCGGGTCGTTCGCGGCGTCGAAGACGACCACGGATGCGCCCTGGGACTTCGCGACCGCCTTGGCCGCGGCCAGCATCGGCGCGTCGTAGCTGTTCGCGACGGCGAACGACAGGTAGGCGATCTTCGGCTTGCTCTTGCTCGAGCCGGCGCCGTTCGCGACACCGGCCGCGAGGGCCGACGCCAGGAGCGCCGCGAGAACGAGGACGGCTGCCGCTCCGCTCCGCGACAGCCGCGGGGTGCTGGTCACTTCGGTGTCCCTCCTTGTCGGGAGTGGTGGAGATGGACGCGCCGGGTCGCCTGCCGTCGGCTCCTTCCGTCAGTGGGCATGGGCCGGTTGCCCGGCGCTCTGGACCCAGCCCGGCTGGATGGTCGTGTGCTGGAGCAGGTGCTCGAGGGAGGACGCGGCACGGTCGCGCGCGCCGCGGAGGTCGCCGTCGACGAGCTCGCCGTCGCGCTTCAGGATCGCGCCGGCGACCATCACGAGGTCGACGTTCCTCGTGTCCGCCTGGTGGACGACGGTCGAGACCGGATCGATGAGGGGATACGTGTTCGAGGCGTCGCAGCGGACCACGATCAGGTCCGCCTGCTTGCCCTCGGTGAGCGAGCCCGTGCGGTCGTCGAGCCCGCAGACCCGCGCACCCTCGATCGTCGCGAACTCGAGCACCTCTCGCGAGCTCAGGAGCTCCGGCTCCTGCTCGTTGCCGGCGGCGAACGCGGCTTCGTGCGCGAGCAGCCGGGCAGAGGCGAACATGAACCGCATCTGCGTGAACATGTCGCCGGGCACGGTCGTGACGACGTCGATCGAGAGGCTCGGCCGCAGGCCGTGCGCCAGGGCCCTCGTCGTGGGCGGCGTCCCGTGGCCCATCGCCATCTCGACCGACGGCGCGATCGAGACCTTGCCGCCCGTGTCCGCGATGAGCCGGAACTCGTCGTCGGAGAGGTAGTTGCAGTGGATGTACGTCGTGTCCGGCCCGAGGAGGCCCATGTCGTTCAACTGCGAGACCATCGAGAACCGCCCGGCGTACGGGCCCATGCCGACGTGGACGCTGATCGGCGCCCCGACCTCGCGCGCGAGCTCCCAGTCGTGCCTCACGACCTCGGGCTTGCAGAAGCCCGGGCCGCGCGTGCCCATCGCCAGGGTGAGGAGACCCTGGTCGCTCGAGAAGTAGCGCTCGCGGACGCGGCGGATGTCGTCCGGCGCGGTGAGCTCGCTGTCGAACCACCAGTCCGCGAGGGACGTGTTCGGGTTGCCGTAGCAGTAGACGGCGCGCAGCTTCGCGTCCTGCAGGCCGCGGATCGCCTCGTCGGCGTGCTCGGGCGTGTTCGAGATGTGCGACCAGTCGAGCAGCGTCGTGACTCCCGCGTCGATCGCCTCGAGCGAGCCGAGGTAGTTGCCTGCATAGACGTCCTCCGGCCGATAGGCGGGCGCGAGCTGGTCGAGCACGATGTCGAAGTAGCCGCCGAGGCTCACGTCCGGCGCGATGCCGCGGATCACCGTCTCCCACGTGTGCCGATGCGAGTCGACGAACCCGGGCATGACGACGCAGCCGGTGACGTCCACCACCTCGGCCTCGGATGCGTCGATGCCGTGCGCGACGGCAACGATGCGATCGTCCTCGACGAGGACGTCGGCCCCGAAGAGATCCCCGAGCCCCGGATCCATCGTGAGGACGTGACCGCCGCGGAGCAGTACGCGCTTGGGCACCCCACACCACCTTCCTGTCGAGGCGGGCCGTCTGGCGGACGTTCACTGCGTCCAGAGACACTGAACGTCTGTCGCGCGATTCTTACCACCTGCCCGCCGCGGTATGCAACTCTCGCCTGTGCCTGCCC
>DATBMM010000249.1:0-12900 GCA_036554825.1 Candidatus Limnocylindrales bacterium | reverse complement strand
GCCGCGGTCGCCGAGGACGTCGAGACGTTCCGGCGGGCGCAGGATCGTCCCCCCGGCCTGGCTGTCGTGATCATCGGCCGCGATGCGCCCTCGACGGTCTACCTCGAGCAGATCCTGCGTGGCTGCGCCAAGGTCGGCATCGACGCGCGATTCGCCGAGCTCGAGGGCGAGGCGACCGAGGCGGCTGTCGTCCACGCGATCAAGTCGCTGAACGCGGACCCGGCGATCGACGGCGTCATCGTCCAGATGCCGCTCCCGCCGACGATCCGGCTTCGGGCCGTCATCGACGCCATCGACCCCGCCAAGGACATCGACGGCATCCACCCGTTGAATGCCGGCCTCCTTCGACTCGGCTACGACGGCTTCCTGCCGGCAACGGCCCACGCGGCGGTCGAGATCCTCCGACGGTCCGGCATCGAGATCGCCGGGCAAGACGCGCTCGTCATCGGTCGTTCGGCGGTGGTCGGCATGCCGGCGGCCTTCCTGCTCGTCAAGGAGGATGCGACGGTCACCGTCGCGCACTCGCGCACCCGTGACCTGCCCGGCAAGATCGGCCGCGCGGACATCGTCGTCGTCGCGGCCGGCCACCCGGGCCTCGTGACGGGCGACATGCTCAAGACCGGCGCCGTGGTCGTCGACGTGGGGATCAACGTCGTCGATGGGCACATCCGCGGCGACGTCGACTTCGAATCGGCGCGACGCGTGGCGTCGGCCATCACCCCGGTACCCGGCGGAGTCGGGCCCTTGACCAACGCGTTGCTGCTCACCCACCTCATCCGCGCCGCAGAGCGTCAGGCCGCGGCGCGCTGATCGACCCCAGGAGACTCGATGACCTTCCCGTCCGACCTCGAGATCGCGCGCTCCGTCACCCCGCGACCGATCGTCGACATCGCCACCGAGCTTGGCATCCAGGCCGACGAGCTCGAGCTCTACGGTCCGACCAAGGCCAAGGTCCGCCTGGAGGCGATCACCCGGCTCGAGGCCGAGCGTCCGCGCGGCAAGTACGTGGTCGTGACCGCGATCACGCCGACCCCGCTCGGCGAGGGCAAATCGACGACGACCGTTGGCCTGGCCCAGGGGCTGAACCGGATCGGGCGGAAGGCGTCGGTGAACATCCGTCAGCCATCGCTCGGGCCGGTGTTCGGCATCAAGGGCGGCGCGGCCGGTGGCGGCTATAGCCAGGTCATCCCGATGGAGGACTTCAACCTCCACCTGACCGGCGACGTCCATGCCATCGGCGCGGCCCACAACCTCGCCGGCGCGTTCATCGACAACAGCCTCCACCACAAGAACCCGCTCGGCATCGACCCGCACGGGATCCTCTGGCCGCGCGTGCTCGACATCAGCGACCGCGCGTTGCGTCACGCGGTGATCGGGCTCGGGGGTCGCGAGGACGGCGTGCCGCGCGAGACGGAGTTCGTGATCACGGTCGCCTCTGAGGTCATGGCCGTGCTGGCGCTGGCGCGCGACCTCTTCGACCTGCGCGATCGGCTCGGGCGCATGGTGCTCGCGACCAAGCCGGATGGGACGCCGGTCACCGCCGAGGACCTCGGCGTCGCCGGCGCGATGACGGTGCTGCTGCGCGACGCGATCAAGCCCAATCTGCTGCAAACGCTGGAGGGCGGGCCGGCCTTCGTCCATTGCGGGCCGTTCGGCAACATCGCCCACGGCAACAACTCGATCATCGCCGACCGGCTGGCGCTGGTCACGAACGACATCGTCTGCACCGAGGCGGGCTTCGGGGCCGACATGGGCGCCGAGAAGTTCTTCGACATCAAGTGCCGCGCTTCCGGCCTGGCGCCCGACGCGGCCGTCGTCGTCGCCACCGTCCGGGCGCTCAAGATGCATGGCGGGGTCGGCAAGATCGTGGCCGGCAAGCCGCTCGACCCGGCGCTGCTCGAGGAGAACGTCGAAGCGGTCCGGACAGGGGCTGCGAACCTCGCCGCGCACATCGGCATCGTCCGCAAGTTCGGCATCCCAGCCGTCGTCGCGGTCAACTCGTTCCCGACCGATACGCCCGCGGAGGTCGAAGCGATCCGCGAAGTGGCGCTGGCCTCCGGCGCGCGGGACGCCGTCGTCGCCTCGCACTTCGCGAACGGCGGCGCAGGCGCCACCGACCTCGCCGAGGCGGTCTGGGCCGCGACCGAGGACCCGTCACGCTCGTTCAAGTTGCTCTATCCGGACGAGGCGCCGCTCGGCGAGAAGATCCTCACCATCGTCAAGGAGATCTACGGCGGCGACGGCATCGAGCTCACGCCCGCCGCCCAGAAGTCGTTGAAGCTCTATGAGTCGATGGGCTTCGGCACTTTGCCGATCTGCATGGCCAAGACCCAGTACTCGATCAGCCACGATGCGGCGCTCAAGGGCGCGCCGAAGGGCTTCACGGTGCCGATCCGCGAGATCCGGCTCTCCGCGGGTGCCGGGTTCGTGACGCCCCTCTGCGGTGAGATGCGCACGATGCCGGGCCTGCCGTCCAAGCCGGGCGGCGAGAAGATCGACATCGACGCCGACGGGAACGTCGTCGGGCTGTTCTAGTCGTCCTCGCGTCGCGAGCGACGCAGCACGCCGATCATCCCCACCAAGACGCCGACGCCCAGGACGCCCAGCACGACGGCCAGGAGCGGCTGCATCGCCGACGCGGGCGCTGGCGCCTGCGGGGCCGTGGTCGGACTCGCGGACGGACCCTCGCTCGGTGCGGCCGGTGGTGACGTCGCCGGCGCGTCACCTCCCCCGAAGACGCGGTCGGCATCGGTCAGCATCGCCTGCCCCTCCGCAGACGCCAGCGTCGCGTGGGGACTGCACAGGCCGACCGAGTACATCCCCTCGTGCTGATAGGCGATGAAGATGTACGCGGTCCCGACCGGCAATGGCGGGATACTGCAGTCGGCGCCGTCGCCGACCAGGCTGAAGCCGCCCGGATGGAGCCACGCGCGCAGCTCGAAGAGGCCGCCGCCCTTGAACCAGCGCGTCACGGTGACGGGATAACCGCGGGCGTCGCGTGGCTCCGTGATCCCCGTGAAGACCACCGCCTCGGGCTGCGTCCGCGCGTCCTCCATGCTCGCCCAGGCGCACGAGCACGCGGCGACCGCGGGAGGCATGGCGAGCGTGCCGAGAGACAGCCCGAGGACCAGGATCAGGATCCGCGGCGAGAGGGTGCGCCGTCGCATGACCGGGAGACGCATCGGCGTCGCCGGAAGTTGCGGACGAGCGTCAGGCCGCAGTCGCGACCGCGAAGGCGGCGACCACGGCAAGCCCGAGGACGATCCCCAGGATACCGGCGCCCCAGGCCATGAGGTCGATCGGGCCGAGCGGCATCCCCTCGTCGTGACCGTGGGCGTCATGCGCGGCACCGCCGTCGTGCGCGGCACCGCCGTCGTGCGCGGCACCGCCGTCGTGCGCGGCACCGCCGGCGCCGTGGTGGTCCGAGGTGTCCGAGTGGGGAGTGGTCATCGTTCCACCATTGTCGCAGAGCCATACGGCCGGGCGCGGATCGACGCGCCGGCAACGTACGCCCGCTCCTAGACTCCAGCACCATGAGTGCCCCCGATACGGCCGACGCGTCGCTTCTCGCCAGCCTGCGCGGCCTCGGGCCGGATGGGCGGACGCTCTTCGCGCTGCGCACGGTCCGGATGTTCGGCTACGGCTTCCTCGCGGTCGTGCTCGTGCTGTATCTGGCCGCGATCCGCCTCGATCCGATCGCGATCGGCGCCGTTCTCACTCTGACCCTGGTCGGTGACACGGTGGTCTCGCTCTGGTTGACGACCCACGCCGACCGCCTCGGTCGGCGGCGCGTCCTCATCGTCAGCAGCCTGCTGGTCGTCGTGGCCGGCGTCGTGTTCGCGCTGACCGACTGGCTCCCGCTGCTCATCCTCGCCGGCATCGTCGGGGTCATCTCGCCCACCGGCAACGAGGTAGGGCCATTCCTGGCCGTCGAGCAGGCGTCACTGACGGAGGTCGTGCCCGGACGCCGTCGGACTGCCACCTTCGCCTGGTACAACCTCGCGGGCTACCTCGCCACAGCCACCGGGGCACTCGCCGCCGGTCTTCTGGGACAGGCGCTCATGTCGGCAGGCTGGCGGGACGCCGATGCCTATCGCGCGGTCGTGGCGGGCTATGCCGCGATCGGCATCGTGATGGCGATCCTCGCGATGCGGCTCGGGCGGGACATCGAGACGCCGACCACGACGACCGCCGCGACCGACGACGGCATCGCCAAGCGACTTGGCCTGGGTCGCTCTCGATCGGTCGTCCTGCGACTGTCGGCGCTGTTCTCGCTCGACGCGTTCGCGGGTGGGTTCATCCCGCAGAGCTTGATGGCCTACTGGTTCACCTTCCGCTTCGACGTGAGCCCGGCGACCCTCGGCGCGATCTTCTTCGCGGCCAACCTGCTGGCGGCGGTGTCATCGCTGTCGGCGGCACGGATCGCCGCGCGGATCGGGCTCATCGAGACGATGGTCTTCACGCACCTGCCATCCAACGTCCTGCTCATCCTCGTCCCGCTCATGCCGACGCTCCCTCTTGCCGTCGCCGTCCTGTTGCTGCGCTTCAGCCTCAGCCAGATGGACGTCCCGACCCGCCAGTCCTACGTCATGGCCGTGGTCGAGCCGGATGAGCGATCGGCGGCAGCCGGGGTGACCGGCATCGCCCGCACGGTCGGTGCCGCGATCTCGCCATCGATCTCGAGCGTGCTCCTGGCCGGCGCGGCCACGGCGGCCATCCCGTTCTTCCTGGCCGGCGGCCTGAAGATCGTCTATGACCTGCTCGTGTACCGCGACTTCCGCGCGGTTCGCCCGACCGAGGAGGCGAGCGGCTAGACGGCTAGGCGGCGCCGCCCGCTGCCCGACGCGGCTTGATGATCCGGAACCAGACCCACGCGATCACGATGAGCGCGAGCACCGCCAGGATGGCGTACTCGAATCGCTTGAGGACCGGCCCGACCTCCTCCCAGTTGGCACCGAGCTGGAGGCCGGCGAAGACGAGCAGCGCGGTGAACGGCAGCGAGCCCAGGAACGTGAAGACCACGAACTTGCCAAGCGGCATCCGGCTCAGCCCCGCGGCGAACGACACCAGCGAGCGGATGACCGGCACCAGACGGCCGAAGAAGGCGGCGGCCTCGCCGTAGCGATCGAAGAACGCCTCGGCCCGGTCGAGATCGGCGTGGGAGATGCCGAGATAGCGGCCCCAGCGCTCGACGATCGGGCGACCACCCCACAGGCCGATGGCGTACGCGACGAGCGCCCCGAGGGTCGCGCCGAGCGTCCCGGCCAGGACGACGAGCCAGTACGACCAGGGCTGACGCGTCAGCGGTTCGATGGCGTCGCCGGTCCCGACCAGGAATCCCGCGAACGGCAGGACCAGCTCGGAGGGGATGGGGATGATGACGCTCTCGATCGCGACCCACATCGCGACCCCGAGATACCCGACGGCGTCGTAGATCTGGGTGACCAGATCCCGCACTGGCCCGTTCAGGAAATCGAACACGGCCGGGAGCATAGCGGACTATCCTCGGCGCCGTGACCGACCCCATCGTCCTCACGGGCGGAGACCTTTCGATCGCCGACGTCGAGGCGGTCGCCCGCCGCGACACCCCGGTCCGCCTCGACGACGGGGCTCGCGCCCGCATGCAGGACGCTCGCGACGTCATCGAGGGCCTGGTCGCGTCGGGGTCCGTCGTGTACGGCGTCACGACGGGGTTCGGCGACCTCGCGACGACCTTCATCCCGCCGGACCAGGCCGGGCGGCTCCAGGAGAACCTCCTGATGAGTCATGCGACCGGGGTGGGGCCGGCGTTCCCGCGTGAGGTCGTGCGCGCCATGCTGCTGCTCCGCGCGAACACGCTGGCGCTCGGGCACAGCGGCTGTCGCCCGCTCGTCGTCGATCGGTTGCTGACGTTCCTCGAACGTGGCCTGCACCCGGTGGTGCCCGAGCAGGGCAGCCTCGGGGCGTCAGGCGACCTGGCGCCGCTCGCCCACCTCAGTCTGCCGTTGATCGGTCGCGGCCACGTCGAGATGGACGGGCGGGTCGTGGCGGCCGCCGACGCGCTGGGCACGGCCGGCCTCGAGCCCCTCACGCTCGAGGCGAAGGAGGGTCTCGCGCTGCTGAACGGGACCCAGATGATGGGCGCGCTCGGGGCCTTGTTCCTCGCCGACGCGGACCGACTGGTGCGGACCGCGAGCGTGGCGGCTGCCATCTCGGTGGAGGCGCTGCTCGGGACCGATGTCGCGTTCGCCGCCGCCTACCAGCTGGCGCGACCCCACCCGGGACAGGTCGCCGTGGCCGCGGAGATGCGCCATCTGCTCCGCGACAGCAGCCTGCAGCACGCCCATCACGGCTCCGCCCACAAGGTCCAGGACCCGTACTCGCTCCGTTGCGTCCCGCAGGTCCACGGCGCGGTCCGCGATGCGCTCGACCAGCTTCGTCGAGTGCTCGACATCGAGCTGAACTCCGCCACCGACAACCCGCTGGTGTTCCCGGATGGCGGCGTGGCCGGCGACGACACCGTCGCGACCGGCGGCGGCCGGGTGATCAGCGGCGGCAACTTCCACGGCGAGCCGCTGGCCCTCGCCCTCGACTACGCGAAGCTGGCGGTCGCCGAGCTGGGCTCGATCAGCGAACGCCGGACGGCGCTCCTGGTCGATGCGCGACTGAACGGCGGGCTGCCGCCGTTCCTGGCGGCGTCACCAGGCGTCGAGTCGGGGATGATGATCTATCAGTACACGGCCGCGGCCCTGGTCTCGGAGCACAAGGTCCTCGCCCACCCCGCCTCCGCCGATTCGATCCCGACCTCAGCCAACCAGGAGGACCACGTCTCGATGGGCTCCATCGCGGCACGGCACGCGCGGACGATCCTCGCCGGGGTCGAGCGGATCGTCTCGATCGAGCTGCTGGTCGCCGCCCAGGCGCTGGACCTCCGTCTCCAAACGCTCACGGTCGACGGCGGGCAGCAAACCGCGCCGGGGACGGGCGTCGTCGCCGCCCACGAGCGGATCCGCAAGCGCGTCTCGCCTCTCGACCGCGACCGGGAGCCTGGTCCGGATCTGGCGGCCGCCTTGGAGCTGGTCCGGGACGGGGCGCTGGTCGACTTGACCGGCGATGCGGCGGCGGGCCCCGGCTGATCGTCGCGACGGCCGCCGCGCGCCAGCCCGGTCCCGCCGCGCGAGCTCGGTGAGGGCGAGCCGGGACCGTTGCAGCGGATCGCGCCGCCCTGAGCGGTTCAGCGGTACTGGAGCCCTCGCCGCCACGGCGGCACGACCGGAGCGGCCTGCGACGGACGCATCCCCATCCGATCGAGTATCGCGTCGATCTCGGCGCGATAGCGGGCGCCTTCCGGTCGCTCCGACAGCCACAGCAGATAGCCGGGATCGACCCGGGCGATCTCACCCAGCGACCAGCCGATGTGCCGGCCGAAGTCGAGCACGCTGCCGAACGGCCGGCCCGGCGGTCGACCGGCGCCTCCGGTGCCGTCGCGATGGCCGACGTGGCGGCGCGCGCGGTCGTACTCGGCGCGGCGCTCAGCGGTCCGGATCGCGTCGTAGGCCGCGTTGATGCGCATCATCCGCTGGTTCGCGGACTCACCCGCGACGTCCGGATGGTGGCGTCGCGCGAGACGACGGTGGGCCAGCGCGATGGCCTCGTCGTCGGCGTCGCGCGTGATGCCCAGGACGACGTACGCGTCGCCCTCGACGTGGTCGAGCATGTCGTGGGTCCCCCGAGCGGCAGTGCCCCGAGCACCGCCATGTCCGGACTCTACAACGGCTTTTCGGGGGTCCGGCGCGTGCGCGCACCGTATCCTTTCGCCGAGCCATGGCGACCCAGGATCCACGTTCGATCACCATCGTCGACGTCGTCGATGACGACACGTTCGGGCGCATCCCGCCCTGTGCCGACCCGACGTTCGACCATCGCTCGTGCGACTACTGGGAGGACGCCGACCGCGGGTCCAAGGCGATCCGCCTGGCCTGGCTCGAACCACGGCTCGTCGAGCCCGCCGAGCCGAGCCGGCCGACGCCGGCGAACCCCTTCCTCGCCGACCTCGAGGAGCGGACGGCCAACCCGTTCGCGCCACCCGGCCGAGGCGGAGGCTCGTTCAACCCGTTCTTCGCCGACGACGACGCCGACGACGACAATCCGTTCGCGCCACGGCGCGGCCCACGTCCCAGCGTGGGCGACACGGGCTTCCCCAAGCTCCGCCTGCTCGGCCGCGGGCTGGGCGTGGCGGGGAGCTACGCCAAGGTGCTCCTCCTCGACGATGCGCCGGCTGCGTACTGCCAGTTCGGGCCGTTGACCGCCTATCCCCGAGCCCAGCGGACCCGTGAGCTCTATCCGGCCCTTCCCGATTCGCCGTTGCCGGCGGTCATCACCTGCATCGCCACGACCGCTGCGGCGCGGGACATGGGCCTGGCCCGGGCCCTGGTCGAAGAGGTCTGCGCCGACCTCGGCCGTCGTGGCTTCGCCGCGATCGAGACGTACCCGGAGATCGGTGCCCGGCCGGACGCCACCAGCGCGGCCACGCCGGCGTTCTGGGAGACGGTCGGGTTCACGGTCGCGGCGGCCGATGAGCGCTTCCCGGTGATGCGACGCGAGCTCGCGTGAGGCGGCGGAACCGGGTCGTCGGCCACATCGTCATGGTGCTCGCGGTCGCGGCGTGCATTCCCCCGCGACCGAGCCCCACCCCACCCCCGGCAACGCCGTCGGCCTCGCTCCCGCCTGCGACCGCCTCACCGGCCGGGTCCCCCGCCTCGGGCGGGGTCATCGTCGACCCGACGCTGCTCGACGTCCTCCCGACCGACATCCAGGGCACAGCGCTCGCGCCGGACCCTGACTCGGCGGCGGACATCGCCGCCGACGGATCGGTCGCCCCCTTCGTGTCGGCCATCGCGCTCGCCGCGGCCTTCGGCCCCGCCGCGACCGACACCCCACTCGACTACGTCATCGCCACGGTCTCGCGCCTGCGACCCGGCACCTTCAGCGAGGTGTTCTTCCGCGGCTGGCGCGACACGTTCGATGCCGCCGTCTGTGAGCAGGCGGGCGGCGTGTCGGGCAACGCCGAGGCCGAGATCGGCGGTCGACGGACGTTCATCGGCTCGTGCGCCGGTGGGGTCCGTACCTATCACGCGTACCTCGAGGGACGCGACGTCATCGTGTCGGCCCACAGCGCCGGTGCCGCACGCTACGGCGAGCAGTTGATGGCCGGGCTCACGGAGTAGCCTGACGCCATGACCACCGACGCCGGTCCGCGACCCGTCCGCGCGCCGCGCGGCGCCGAGCTGTCCTGCCGCGGTTGGGCCCAGGAAGCGGCCCTCCGCATGCTGATGAACAACCTCGACCCTGAGGTCGCGGAGGATCCCGACCACCTCGTGGTCTACGGCGGCACCGGCAAGGCCGTCCGCGACTGGCCGGCCTTCGACGCGATCGTCCGCGAGCTGCGGACCCTCGCGGACGACGAGACGCTCCTCGTCCAGAGTGGCAAGCCGGTGGGCGTGCTGCGGACGCACGAGTGGGCACCACGCGTGCTCATCGCCAACTCCAACCTCGTCGGGCGCTGGGCGAACTGGGACCACTTCCGCGAGCTCGAGCGGGACGGACTGATGATGTACGGCCAGATGACCGCGGGGTCGTGGATCTACATCGGTACCCAGGGCATCCTGCAAGGGACGTACGAGACCTTCGCCGAGGCGGCCCGCCAGCATTTCGGCGGCACGTTGCGCGGCACGGTCACGCTCACCGCCGGCCTGGGCGGGATGGGCGGTGCCCAACCGCTCGCGGTCACGATGAACGAGGGCGTCTGCCTCGCGATCGAGGTCGACCCGGCGCGAGCGCAGCGCCGCCTCGACATCGGCTATGTCGATCGGTTGACGCACGACCCGGCCGAGGGCCTGGCATGGGCGCGTCGCTCCGCCGACGGCGGCGAGGCCGTGTCGATCGCGCTCGTCGGCAACGCCGCCGAGATCGAGCCCGCCTGGGCGGCCGCCGGCGAGCGGTTCGACCTGGTCACCGACCAGACGTCGGCCCATGACGCGCTGGGCGGGTACGTGCCCCACGAGATCTCGCTCGACGACGCCGTGATCCTCCGGCAGACCCAACCCAAGGAGTACGAGCGCCGCTCCCGCGCCTCGATGGCGGCCCACGTCCGGGCCATGCTCGCCTTCCAGCGCGCCGGCGCGATCGTCTTCGACTACGGCAACAACCTGCGTGCCCAGGCCCGGGAGGCCGGCGTCGAGGACGCCTTCGACTACCCGGGCTTCGTCCCGGCGTTCATCCGGCCGCAGTTCTGCGAAGGGCGCGGGCCGTTCCGCTGGGCCGCGCTCTCGGGCGACCCGGCGGACATCGAGCGGACCGATCGGGCCGTGCTCGAGCTCTTCCCGGACGACGCCGGGCTGCGGCGCTGGATCGAGATGGCCGAGACGCGGGTGCCGTTCCAGGGCCTGCCGGCCAGGATCTGCTGGCTCGGGTACGGCGAACGCGCGAAGGCCGGTCTCGCGTTCAACGAGCTGGTCGCATCGGGCGAGGTCAGCGCGCCGATCGTCATCGGGCGCGACCATCTCGATGCCGGGTCGGTCGCGTCCCCGAACCGTGAGACCGAGGCGATGGCGGACGGCACGGACGCCGTGGCCGACTGGCCGTTGCTCAACGCGCTGATCAATACCGCGGCCGGCGCCTCGTGGGTCTCGATCCATCACGGCGGCGGCGTCGGCATCGGTTTCTCGCAGCACGCGGGCATGGTCGTGGTCGCCGATGGGTCACCGCTCGCAGCCCAGAAGCTCGAGCGTGTGCTCACGACCGACCCCGCGATGGGGGTCCTGCGCCACGTCGACGCTGGCTACGAGCGGGCGATCGAGGTGGCCCGCGAGCGGGGCGTCCACGTGCCGATGCTCGAGGGCGGCTGACCGATCCGGGTGACGCAGGGCTCCGGTCGCGGCCCGTGCCGCCCGGTAGCATCAACGCGTGCTCGTGGAGTCCGTTCCGAACGTCTCCGAGGGGCGGCGCGCCGACGTCGTCGATCGCCTCGCCGACGCGATCACCTCCGTGTCGGACGTCGCCCTGCTGGACCGCACCAGCGACGCCAGCCACAACCGCTCGGTCTTCACCCTGGCGGGCGAGCACGATGCCGTGAGCGAGTCGCTCGAGCGGCTGGTGTCGTCCGCCATCCACGAGATCGACATGGACGTCCACGAGGGCGAGCATCCGCGCATCGGCGCGGTCGACGTCATCCCGTTCATCCCGCTTGCGACCACAGCGATGGACGACGTCATCGACCTCGCGCGAGCCTTCGGGGAGCGCATCGCGACCCGCTATGACCTGCCGGTCTACCTGTACGCCAAGGCTGCCCTCCGGTCCGACCGGGAACGGCTTGCCGACGTCCGCCGCGGCCAGTACGAGGGCTTGAAGGCGGAGATCGATCAGCGCGGGCGGGAGCCCGACTTCGGCCCGCCGCGGATGCACCCCTCGGCCGGTGCCGTGGCGGTCGGCGCCCGCCCGTTCCTCATCGCCTACAACATCAACCTCGACTCGGACGACGTCGACCTCGCCAAGCGGATCGCCCGGCGCGTCCGCGAATCGGGTGGCGGGCTGCCCAAGCTGCAAGCCAACGGGTTCGAGGTCCGCGAGCCCGAGCGAGGCCACCCGCTCCGGGCCCAGGTCTCCATGAACCTGCTCGATTTCGCCGTGACGCCGCTGTGGGTCGTCTGGGACATGGTCCGCGATCTCGCCGCCGAGGACGGCGTCGAGCCCGCCGAGTCCGAGCTGATCGGTCTCGCGCCCCAGGCCTCCTTCGAGGCCATCGCCGACCACGCCGGCGCCGACGGCAGCCTCGACGATCGCCTCGCCGCGGCGGCCCGCTACATCAGGCTGCGCGACTACTCGCCGATGCAGATCCTGGAGCGGCGCCTGGCGTCGGCCCGCGGCGAGAGCGCCGCGTCGTGACCGGCGGCCCGTTCCGGGTCATCGAGGGCGGGCGGACCGGCGAGCCGACGCCGGGCCTGCTGATCGTCGGGGCGAGCGAGGTCGTCACCGTGGCCGGCGGCGTCCGCCGCGGCCCGACCCAGGGCGACGTGGCACGGCTGCCGGTGGATGACCCGGCCTCACCCGACGCGCCGGTCGTCGCGGTGTGGGAAGGACGGATCGCATCCGTCGGTGGGCGGGCCGCCGTCGAGGCCGAGCTCGAGGCGGACGCGCTGCCACTCGCCCGGTTCGCCAGGCTCGACGCGGCCGGCGGGTCGGTGACGCCGGGGCTGATCGACCCGCACACGCACCTGTTGTTCGCGGGCTCGCGCGAGGACGAGCTGGAGCTGCGCCAGGCGGGCGCGTCGTACCTCGACATCCTGGCCGCGGGAGGCGGCATCCTGTCGACCGTCGCGGCCACCCGTGCCGCGTCGGAAGCCGATCTCCTCACCCACGGCCGGCGCTGGCTCGACGAGATGCTCGGTCACGGCGTCACCACCGTCGAGGCCAAGTCGGGCTACGGGCTCGACCTGGAGACCGAGCTCCGCCTCATCGAGGTCGCCTTCCGGCTCGGCCGCGAGGGGCCCATCGACGTCGTCCCGACGTGGCTCGGGGCCCACGCCGTCCCGGCCGAGTTCCGGTCGCGACCCGACAGCGTCGATGCCTACCTGCGCCACCTCGTGGACGAGCAACTGCCGGGGATCGCCGCCCATGGCCGTGCGCGGTTCGCGGACGTGTTCTGCGAGGAGGGCGTCTTCAGCGCCGACCAATCGCGGCGCATCCTCGAGGCCGCCCGGGCATACGGTCTCCTGCCGCGGCTCCATGCCGACGAGCTGGCACCGTCCGGTGGCGCGGAGCTCGCCGCGGAGCTCGGTGCCGCGTCAGCCGACCACCTGGCCACACCCTCCGAGGCCGGCGTGCTGGCCCTCGCCGCCGCCGCCGAATCGGGCGCCCCGGTCG
>DATBMM010000232.1:0-2855 GCA_036554825.1 Candidatus Limnocylindrales bacterium | reverse complement strand
CGCGGCGGCATCCAGATGACGAACCCGTCGGCGGACCGCAACCCGGACGCGAAGGTCCACCCGCTCGATGAGCTCGTGGGGCGGACCGTCGGTATCAGCCGTGAGCGGCTGATCGGCGCTGAGGGTGTGTCGGAGCGGGTCAAGATCGTCAACCACGCCTCGCGTGAGGCGGACGTCCCCATCGACCTCGAGCTGGGCTCGGATGGTGCCGATATCTTCGAGGTGCGCGGCTACCCCCGGCAGGGTCGTGGGCGTCTGCTGCCGGTCGCGGTGACCGACGATCGCGTCACGTTCCGCTACGTCGGTCTGGACGGTGTCGAGCGGTTCACGCACCTCGCCTTCTCGGAACCCGCCGAGCGCGTCGAACCGGTCGAGCAGGAGCGCCCAGACGGGTCCGATTCCGGCGCCGCGGTACGCCTGCAGTGGACGCTCACATTGGGACCCGGCGAGACACGCGTGCTGAGCTGGACCACGTGGTGCACGGATCGACCGGCGCCGGGCGGGCCTCCCGCGGCGACCGCTGGCATGCCGGTGTCCGACGAAACGACGCCGGCCGACCCGGCGACGCTGTTCCCGGAGCCGCCGCGCGTGTCGGCCGACGAGGGAGCGGCTGCCTACCACGCCTGGGAACGCGGCACGACGTCCGTGGTGAGCGACCACGAGCTGTTCAACCTCGTGATCAAGCGCTCGGTGTCGGACCTGCGCCTCCTCGTCAACGAGGGCCCGGCTCCCGACCAGCGCTACGTGTCGGCCGGCGTGCCGTGGTTCACGACGCTGTTCGGCCGCGACTCCCTCATCTCGGCGCTTCAGTCGCTCGCGTTCCGGCCGCAGATCGCCGTCGAGATCCTCGACGTGCTCGCCACCTACCAGGCGACCGAGGACGACCCCACCCGGGACGCCGAGCCCGGCAAGATCCTCCACGAGCTGCGGACCGGGGAGATGGCACGCTCCGGTGAGCTGCCCCATACGCCGTACTACGGCTCGGTCGACTCGACGCCCCTCTGGCTGATCCTGTTCGGGGCGACGTTCGACTGGACCGGTGACCGGGCGATGGTCGATCGCCTGTGGCCGAACGCGCTCGCGGCGCTCGAGTGGATCGACCGCTACGGCGACCGCGACGGCGACGGATTCGTCGAGTACGAGCGTCGATCGCCACGCGGCCTGCTCAACCAGGGATGGAAGGACTCGAGCGACGCGATCCGGGACCGGCAGGGACGCGAGGCGGTGCCGCCGATCGCCCTCGCCGAGGTGCAGGGCTACGTCTATGACGCCAAACGACGCATGGCGCGGCTCGCCGCGATCCGCGGCGACGTCGAGCACGCGGCGCGGCTCGATAACGAGGCCGACCAGCTCGCGACCCGCTTCGAGGGCGCGTTCTGGATGGAGGACAGACGGTACTACGCGATGGCCCTCGACCGGGACAAGCGCCATGCCGATGCGATCGCCAGCAACGCCGGGCAGTGCCTGTGGTCGGGCATCGTGTCGCCCGATCGGGCGCGCGACGTCGTCGACCAGATCCTCCGGCCGTCGATGTTCTCGGGCTGGGGCGTGCGCACGTTCGCGGCCGACCAGCCCGGCTACAACCCGATCGGCTACCACACCGGGACCGTCTGGCCCCACGACACGTCGCTCATCGCCGCCGGCTTCAAGCGCTACGGCTTCGATGACGCGTCGAACCGCCTGGTCGGCCAGATGATGGAGGCCGCGCAGGGCTTCCAGGATTTCCGGCTCCCCGAGCTGTTCTGCGGGTTCGATCGGACCGATGCCCATACGCCCGTCCCGTACCCGGTGGCCTGCTCGCCGCAGGCCTGGGCGGCCGGGTCGTCGTTCCTGTTCCTCGAGACGATGGTCGGCCTGCGGGCGCACGCGGACCGCCACGAGCTCGAGTTGCTGCATCCCCACCTGCCCGATTGGCTGGGCAAGGTCACGCTGACCGACCTGCGCATCGGGGAGGCCTCGGTCGACCTGCTCTTCCACCGCTGGCGCGGCACGACCAGCGCCGAGGTGCTGCGCAAGGTCGGCGACGTCGCCGTCACCATCCGACTCTGACGCGGCCGTCGTGACCGCGACCCGTGCTCTGGTCGAGGCCGGCACCGAGCGGCTGCGCGCGGCGGGCTCCGACACGCCACGCCTCGACGCCGAGCTGCTGCTGGCCTTCGCCATCGGCGTCGACCGGACCGCGGTCATCGCCCACGGGGATGCGCCGGTCGGGCCGGATGCCGAAGCGACGTTCGAGAGCCTCCTCGATCGACGCGCCGCGGGGGAGCCTGTCGCCTACCTCCGGGGCATGAAGGAGTTCCACGGGATCGCGCTGGCGGTCGATTCGCGCGCGCTGATCCCACGCCCGGAGACCGAGCTCCTCGTCGACACGGCCCTCGAGGCGATCATGCGAGCGCTCACGTCGGGCGTCGAGCGGATCGGGCCCCTGCGCGTCGTCGACGTCGGGACCGGGAGCGGTGCCGTCGCAGTCTCGTTGGCGGTCGCGCTGCGGGCGCGGCGCGTGCCCCCGGAGGACGTCGAGATCACCGCGATCGACGTGTCTCCCGATGCGCTCGATCTCGCTCGCGAGAACGCCGTCGGCCATGCGGTCGGTGACCGGCTGCGCTTCGCGGCGACGGATCTGCTTCCGCCCGGGACGCGGTCGATGCCCTTCGACATCGTCGTCGCGAACCTGCCCTACGTCCGCACCGCGGAGCTCGATGCGCTCGCCGGTCGAGCCGTCAGCACCACGTTCGAACCGCGCCTGGCGCTCGACGGCGGCGCAGACGGGTTGGCCGTCATCGGCCGGCTGCTCGACCAGCTGGCGTGGGGCCTCGCGGTCGACGGGCTGGCTCTCCTCGAGATCGGCGGGGACC
>DATBMM010000219.1:0-1716 GCA_036554825.1 Candidatus Limnocylindrales bacterium | reverse complement strand
GGCCCCGACCTTGCCGGCGTAGCGCAAGCGCCCACCCTCATAGACCCCGACTAGGAGCGCGCCCAGGGCGACGGCCTTGCCGAGACCCTTCGCCCACCCGCCGACGACCAGCTCCTGCTCGGGCCGGATCTTGACCTTCTGCCATGCCAGCGAACGCTTGCCGGGCAGGTACGCCGACCGGCGGTCCTTGGCCATGATCCCCTCGAGACCTCGCTCCCTGGCGGCCTCGAAGAACGTCAGGCCCTCGCCGGCGATGTCTTCACTCAGGCGGACACGCGGATCGGCCCGCAGCACGTCCTTGAGCAGGGCACGCCGCACGTCGAGCGGCTCCTCGAGCAGGGATCGCCCGTCGAGATACATGAGGTCGAACACCTCGTACACGAATGGCGTCGCCGCACCGCCCCGTGCCTTCCCCTTGATGCGGGCCTGCAGGAGCGCGAAGTCGGGCTCACCGTGATCGTCGAGCGCGATGACCTCGCCGTCGACGATGGCCTGTTCGGCGACGATCCAGTCGGCTGGGTCCAGGAACGGGCCGAAGTAGCCGGCGGCGTCCTGCTGGCCGCGGGTCCACATCCGCACGGAGCCACGATCCACCACCGCCTCGACGCGGAAGCCATCCCACTTGATCTCGAACGTCCAGTCCGGATCGTCGAACGGGGCGGACACGAGGGTCGCCAGCATCGGCGGGATGAACTCGGGCATCGGGGGACGACTGCGACCGGCCACGTGCGAAGTGTGCCGCGGATCCGGCGGTCAGGAGGCGAGCCTGACGCGGCGATCGTCCTGATCCGTCTCGAGGAAGGCCGTCAGCTTCTCGACGCAGGCGTCCATGTCGTCCAGCCAGGGGCTGTGCCCGGCCTCGTCCATGACGTCCAGCTCCGCGTTCGGCATCCGATCGACCAGCGCCCGGGCCACCGACTCGCCGCCGAACGGGTCGCAACCGCCCCACACGAACAGCGTCGGGCATGAGACCGCCGCGAGCACATCGTCCGACAGGTGGACTCGTTCGAGTCCGCGCAGTGGATGGATCAGGGCCCGGGCCGGGGCGAGCTCGTTGCGCATCGTGTCGGTGTGCTGCATCAGGGCCAGGTAGCAGTCGAGGTCTGCCTGCGAGATCCGGCCATCGAGCAGCTTCTGGGCATGACCCATCTGGCCGTAGAGCATCCGCAGCCATCGCTCGTTGCGTGGCATCGACTCGAACAGCTGCCGGAAGCCAGGCAGACTCATCGCCCGCAGGAAGAGGGGCAGCGTGCGGGTCGGTGCGCCGACGGGCCAGCTGAACTGGACCATCCGCTCGACCCGGTCAGGGGTGGCCGCCGCCGAGCGCAGGGCCATGTATCCGCCGAACGAGCTGGCGACGAGATGCGCCGACGGGAGGTCGATAGCGTCCAGCACGTCCGCGACGAGCACATCGGCCATCTCGGCCAGCGTCGCCGGATCGACCGGCCGGCCCAGCGGCTGGCTGAGGCCCGTGCCGGGGCGGTCGAGGATCAGGCACCGGAACCCTTCGGCCCGCGCCGCGAGCCCGGCCCAGCTGACGCCGCTCGTCGCGACGCCGTGGATGAACAGGACCGCCGGCCCGTGGCCGATCTCCTGGAGGCGGACGTCGACGCCGATCCGATCGAGCCGGATGGACCGTTCCACGGGCTGGGCGCCGATCGAGTGCCAAAGCCGCCGTTCGGCCGCCCGATAGGCGAGCTCGTTCATGCCGCCGCC
>DATBMM010000189.1:0-31506 GCA_036554825.1 Candidatus Limnocylindrales bacterium | reverse complement strand
TGCCGGCCGAGCGCGAGCGTCGCGTTGTCGCACCCGACGCGCTGGGTCCGGATGGCGGCCATGACGCCGGCGCGGGCCTTGGACCCGTAGGAGCTCCTGCCGGTCCGCGCATAGACCAGCGCAGCGGCGAGCGTCCGGAGGTGGTGCTTGGCGTGCTGGTCGCACAGGTTCGGGGTCCCGAGACTCCCGTCGGCGACGGCTTTGAGGTTCCGCCACGGCGTTCCGCTGACGGGCCGCCGGAGGAGGGCCGAGCGCGACATCAGGATGTAGTCGGTCGCAGCGTCGGCGGGGGCGGGGGCGGCGGCGGGGATGAGGAGGGCGATGGCCACGAGCGCGGCCAGAAGCTTGGTCCTGGGGGAGACATGAGACGTCCACTGGACGCCGATGCTGACCGAGCGCATGACGCTCCTTCCTACCTGGACGCCGCAGGATCGTGCGACGAACGGATGGCTGGCCGGCCGACGTCGAAGCGACGCGACCGGGTGACGGGGCTGGATCGCGTGTGGTCCGCGGTGAGCGCGGACGGGGGCGATGGCCCCGGCGATCCCCGGGGCCGACGTTGACGGTGGTGCCAGTGTGCACAGGTCGGCCGGACGTGTCACCCCCCATGTGGTGCTTGACCACCCTCGCTGGTGCGTCCGGGCAACGGCAGTCGCCGCAAGATGGGTCGGTCCGAGGGGTCGATCCGGCCTCGCCCGTACACTCTCCGCGCGATGGCCGACGACAGCCCGACGATCAGGATCCCGACCCCCGCGACGCCCGGCGGCCAGCCGCCGACCGGCGACGGCGCGCCCCCGCCGGGTGTCCCACCTGCCGGGTCGCCACCCCCGCCGGGCGGCCCCGGCGGTCGCCGCCGCCTGCCGCTGTCCGCGATCGTCGCCATCGCCGTCGTCGGAGCCATCCTGGTCGTCACGTGGCGGCCGATGATCCCGCCGTCATCGACGCCGTCGCCGAGCGGGTCGGCGGCAGTGGTCGACACGCCATCACCGACGACCTCGTCGACGGAGACCGCGACCGCCGAGCCGACGCCCTCGGTGTCCGTCTCGCCGACGCCCACGCCGCCGCCGCCTCGGCCCGTCGACGAGTTCCTGCTGATGCCGAAAGCGACATTCATGGCGCTGCCGACCAGCGGTCGGGCCTGGGAGGCGCTTCGCTTCGTCGCCGACGAGCCGGCCGGACTCCCCGACCTCCGCGACCAGGATGACCGCCACGGCGTGATCACCCTGGCCTCGGCGCTGGTCTACGCCCGGACCGGGGACACCGCGTATGCCGAGCGGGCCCGGTCGCAGATCATGGCCGCCATCGGCACCGAGCAGGTCGGCGCGGACAACTCGATCCTGTCGCTCGGACGCCAGCTCGGCGCCTACGTGCTCGCGGCCGACTTCATCGGCCTCTCGGGGCCGGACGACCAGCGCTTCCGGGACTGGCTCACGACCATCCGCACCCGGGAGCTCGGTGGCCACGGCCGCTGGCGGTCACTGGTGGGCACCCACGAGGACGCCCCGAACAACTGGGGCTCCTTCACCGGTGCCTCGCGCATCGCGGCGAGCCTGTACCTACAGGACATGGAGGACGTCGCGCGGGCTGCGCAGGTCCTCCGCGGCTTCCTGGGCGACCGGGACGCGTACGCCGGCTTCCAGGACGTGGAAGGCGCGCGGAGCTGGGCATGCGAGCCCGAGCGCTATACGCCGGTGAACCCGCCGTGCATCCGCGGCGGCATCGACCTCGACGGCGCGATCGTCCGCGACATCGATCGCGGCGGGAACCGGAAATGGCCGCCCGGGCGGGATGGCATCGGCTACACGCTCGAGTCGCTACAGGGCTTGACGCTGCAGGCCGAGCTCCTGACGGTCAACGGCTTCGGCGACGCGTGGTCGTGGTCCGACCAGGCACTCCGGCGAGCCGCGGACGTCGTGACGCGCTCTGGTGACGCGGGTGGCACGACATGGAACCGGTCCGACGTGAGCTACCACGTCCCGTGGCTGCTCAACGCCCGGTATGGGCTCGACCTGCCGACCGAACCGGCGGGCTTCGGGCGCGTCTTCGGCTACACCGACTGGCTGTACGGCACCTAGCCGGTACCTTCGTGCCGTGCGGTCCGGTGCGGTCCGGGCCGCTCGCGAGCCGACTGCCGGCGCCCCCGCGCACCGCCTGACGGCACCCGCCCGCGGCGCCTCGGCGTACGCCCCGGACCATCGACCGATTGACCATCGACGCGGACCGGGCGCAAGGTGGGCGGCGACCCCCACGTCGGGTGCGGCGGCCTTCCGATCCCCGTCCGGTCGGCCGTCCACCGTCCACCCCCACAGCCCAAACCACGACCCCCGAAGAGGCACACCCGCCGCGAGGCGGGGCCGCAAAGCCACGGGCCTGGGACCCCAGGTAGCCGGGTTGCCGATGTCGTCCGGTCCGTCAGGGATGCTCACCGTCCCGCCGGCACGTCGTCGTCCCGCGCGTCCTTCCTGCCCGTGGAGCACGCAGGGAGGACGCCGTGCGCAACATCCGGATCGCCGACCCCAAGGATCGCCTCCACGAGTCCCCGCCGATCCCGTCAGCGAGCGCCAGGCGCTCGGGGCTGCGTGACGCCCTGGCGACGATCCCCATCCTGCTCCTCGCGCCGGCGCTGGTCGTCCCGGTGCTGGCGACGTCTGCCGCGACCGCGACGCTGCGGGTCGAGCCCGACGACCCGACGCCCGGCGCCGAGGTCACGGTGACGGGTACCGGGTTCGAACGGGGCCTCGAGGGCACGCTGGTCACCGACGACGACGAGGCGCTCACCCCGTTCGAGGTCTCGAGCCGCGGGCGGTTCTCGGTGACCTTCACGTTGCCCGAGTCGTTCGACGTCGGATCGCATGAGATCGAGGCCGTCGACGCCTCGGGCGACGAGCGAGCGTCCCTCGACCTCGAGGTCGTCCCGGCCGACGCCGCCGGTGAGGACGCCTCCACGGAGCCAGAGCAGGACGCAGCGCCGGCCGAGCCCGCCGCCCCGGAGCCGACGCCGACCGCCAAGCCGGTCGCCCCCAAGGTCAAGCCCGCCCCGCCGAAGGTCTCGTACCCGGCGCCGGTCGCGAAGCCGGTCGCCCCGACGACGAAGCCGTCGGGCACCTCGTCGGGTGCCGCGGGCAAGGCGTCGACGTCGACGCCCGTGGCTCCCGGCGGGATCCTGATGTCCGCCAGCCAGATCGCCAGGCTCCCGATGAGCGGAGCGGCCTGGAGCGCGCTCAAGGCCCGTGCCGACGCCTCGATCGGCAGCCCGAACCTCAGCAACCAGGACGACAACACCGACCAGGCCGTGCTGGCCAAGGCGCTCGTCTATGCGCGCACCGGCGTCGCGAGCTATCGCACGTCGGTCGTGGCGGCCCTCAAGAAGGTCGTCGGCACCGAGGCCGGAGGCCGTACCCTCGCCCTCGGCCGCAACCTGCCTGCCTACGTGATCGCCGCCGACCTGATCTCGCTCAAGTCGGCCGATGCGGCCTTCGACAGCGGCACGTTCCGGCCGTGGCTCCGTTCGCTATTGACCAAGACCCTCGACGGCCGGACGCTCATCAGCACCCACGAGCAGCGCCCGAACAACTGGGGCACGCACGCGGGCGCGGCGCGCGCCGCGATCGCCGCCTATCTCGGCGACGCTGCACAGCTGGCTCGCACCGCGCAGGTCTTCCGCGGCTATCTCGGCGACCGCTCGGCCTACGCCGGCTTCAAGTACGGGGACCTCGCGTGGCAGTGCGACCCGAAGGCACCCGTCGGCATCAACAAGACCGGCTGCACCAAGGGCGGCGTCGACATCGGCGGCGCGCTCCCCGAGGAGATGCGGCGCGCTGGGTCCTTCTCCTGGCCGCCCAGGGCGACCGGCTACGCATGGGAGGGCCTCCAGGGCGCCGTCCTGCAGGCCGAGCTGCTGCGGGTCGCCGGGTACGACGCCTGGAGTTGGTCCGATCGCGCGCTGCTGCGGGCGACCGCGTTCCTGTATCGCATCGGCTGGAAGGCCGAGGGCGACGACACCTGGCAGCCGTGGCTCATCGACGCTCGCTATGGGACGGCGTTCCGTGGCAAGCCGCCGGCCCGGGCCGGCAAGAACTACGGCTACACGGACTGGTCGACGGGTCTGTGACGGACCGCCGGGGCGCGCCGTCCGCGCGTCCCGGCCGGCTCGGCGGGATCGGCCTCGCCGTCGGCTGCGGTCTCGCGGAGCGTGACCAATGCCGCGGCGCCGGCGATCGCCAGCATGATCCAGTAGAACCGGCCGAAGGAGAGGTGGAGGAACATCCCGGTCACGTAGTAGGTCATCAGCGCGAGCAGGAACGGTGTGGCGAGCCGTTCCAGGTCGGGCCGGCGCCGGATGCTCGCGCGACGAGCCTTGAGCAGCATGCGCACGGTCACGAGCGCGATGATCAGGAACACGACGAGCCCCGGGACGCCGAGCTCCGCCCCGATCCCCAGGTAGAGGTTGTGGGCTTCGCGCTCGACGTCGTTGCGGACCAGCAGGCCGACGGTGTGGGCGTATTGCTCGTAGTAGAACGGGAACATCGCCGGCCCGACGCCGATGACCGGGTGGTCGACCACGACGAGGGCCGCCGCGAGCGTCTCGGTCGCGCGGCTCAGGAGCGAGTTGTCGACCGCCGTGGCGCCCGAGCTGTCGAGGCCGGTCGCGGCCACGATCGAGCCGATGCGGTTGGCGTACTGGGGCAGCGCCGCCAGGATCACCGCGACCATGACGAACAGGAACAGGACGTACCGCCACCGGATCAGGCGCAGGACCGGGAGCGCGATCACGAGTGCCGCGAGCCCGACCGCCCCGCCGCGTGAGAACGACAGGACGACGCCCAGCGTGAGCACCACCGTGAGGGCGGCGGCGATCGTGCGGAGCGTCAGTGAACGCTCACCGGCCACCCGGAAGATGCCCAGTGGGATCAGCATCAGCATCGTCTGGGCGAACCGGTTGGTCTCGCCGATCGAGCCGGCCATCCGTGGCTGGAGCACGTCGCCGGTGAGCGTCGTCACGCCGGTGCGGATGGCGGTGTCGGCCTGGGCGAACCCGAAGTAGTTGCTGTCGTAGTTCCCTGTCACGGTCTGGTGGACCGCCAGGACGCTGACCGCGGCGCCGGCCGCCAGGAGGATCCAGGTCACGTACCGGACCATCTCGGACGTGCGGATCACGTTGATCAACAGGAAGTAGAGCGCGAAGCCCTCGGTGACGAACACCACGACCGCGTCCCACGATCGTTTGGTATCGGCCGAGAACAGGGCCGAGATCAGGTAGATGGCGAGCAGGACGACCATCCAGCCCAGCGCCGGCGGGGCCACGACCGGCAGGCGGCGCACGACCAGATCGCGCGCCAGGGGCACGATCAGCATGAGTGGCACGACCGCCGCGACGATGACCGGCACGCCGTGGAAGCGGACGAGCACGACGGCCGCGTTGCTGTAGATGATCCCGATGGTCAGGAGCGTCGCGACGTCGGGCCGGAGCACCATCGCGACGGCCAGGAACAGGGCACCGGCGCCGGCCACGACGAGCAGCGGCGCATCGGCGGCCAGGATCCCCGCCGCAAGGGCGCCCATGAGGATCAGCGCACCCGCGGCGATCGCGGCCCGCTCCGACGTCGTCGACGTCGAGGTGGACGTCGCGGTGCGCTCGAGCGAGCGGCCGGGCGCTGTCACGAGCCGGCCTCTGGGGCCGTCCCGGAGCCGGTGACGCTCTCGGCTCGGCGGGCCGGCTGCCAGCGGTCGATCCGGCGGCCGGACAGCAGGTTCCATGCCGCGTGGAGCGACGCCACGTTGACGAGCAGGAAGAAGGCCGGCAGCGAGAACCACGGCCGCCGACCGGCACGGTGGCCGCGCAAGGCGAGACCGAGGGCGCCAAGACCGTAGACCAGGACCTGGCCGATCACCGCCAGACGATACAGCGGCCCCTCGTCCCAGAGGGTGATGCTCGCCGCGGCGATCATCAGCAGGGGGATGGCCATCAGCCGCCGGAGCACCTTGTGGGTGACGAGCTGCACGGCGTAGAAGCCGTGCCGGCGGGGGTCGAGGAGCCCGCGGGCGAGGGCCACGCCACGCAGGCCGCGCGTCATGATCCGGACCTTGCGCCGGTACTCTCCGCGACTTGACCCGGCGACCGGCTCGAGCGCGACGGCCTTCGGCTCGAAGACCAGCCGCCGCCCCGCGTCGATCACGCGGGTCGAGGTGATGAAGTCGTCAGTGACGCCGTCAGGGACCGCGACGAACAGCTCCCGCCGGATGGCGTAGATCGCGCCTGTGGCCGAGATCACGCTGCCGCCGAGGCTCTCGGCCTCCTTGAGGAGCCGATCGAAGTCCCAGTAGCTCCGTTCGCCGGCCGCGGTCGCGGCCGCGACGTCCGCCTGCCCGTCGCTTCTCGACAGGTAGACCTGGTTGCCGGCCACGCCGCCGACGTCGGGATCGGCGAACGACCGGACCAGGTTGCGGATCGCGTCCGGCGCGTAGGACGTGTTCGCGTCGGAGAAGACGAGGATCTCGCCGGTCGAGGCGTCGACGGCCGCGTTCAGCGCGCTCGCCTTGCCGGTCCGCGGCAGATCGAGGACGCGGACCCGGGGGTCCTCGCGTCGGCGGGCCTCGGCCACGGTCCGGTCGGTGGAGCCGTCGGACGCGATGACGATCTCGAGGGCGTCGGCCGGATAGTCGACGGCGAGCAGGTTGTCGACGCGTGCCCCGATCGAGCTCTCTTCGTCATGGGCCGCGATGACCACGCTGACCGATGGCGTCACGTCGGCCGTCCGATGGGGTCGCGGCCGGAGCCTCGCGCGGAGCACGACGAGCAGCGGGAACCCGACGTACGTGTACGCGATCAACCCGGCCGACAGCCAGAACAGGGCGGCGTTCATGCGGCCGAGTCCGCTGCTGCGACGCCGCGACCCGTGTCGGCGTGGCCCGGCACGGCGCTGGACTCCGGCGCCGCCAGTGAGCGCCGGATCCGGTCGGCGAGGAGGGCCGCGTTGCGGTCGACGTCGAAGTCGCGCAGCACCGTCTCCCGGCCGGCAGCACCCAGCCGAGCCCGAAGCGTCGGGTCCTTCGCGAGCGTCGCCAGTGCATCGGCGAGCGCCGCCTCGTCCCCGGCCGGGACGAGCAGGCCGCTCACGCCGTCGGTGACCAGCTCGGGGATGCCTGAGAGCCGGCTGGCGACGACCGGGAGACCGGTCGCCATCGCTTCCATCAGGACGACCGGGATGCCCTCGCGCTTGCCGCCCCGGGTGGGCACGCTCGGGGCGACCAGCACGTCGGAGGCCGCCAGCTCGGCCACCACCGCGTCACTGGTCATGCGTCCCAGCAGCACCACCTGCGCGTCCAGCCCGGACTCGTCGATGCGTGCCTGGAGCGCCTCGCGATCCGGGCCGTCGCCGACGAAGTGGCACGTGAAGGCCACGCCCCGCGCCGCCAGCCGCCGGCAGGCCTCGATGAGATGGACCTGTCCCTTGACCTCGTGAAGCGTGCCGACGGCGACGATCCGTAACGGCCCGTCGCCCCGTCGCTCGGTCGGGGCGAAGGTCGACGGGTCGACGCCGCAATGGACGATGTCCACCTTGCCGTCGGCCGCAGGGCCTGCGGTGGCCTCGATGAGTGCCCGGTTGTCGCGCGAGATCGTGACGACGAACGCTGCCTCACGGACCTTGGTCGGCAGCATCGTCCGGTCGACGTGCAGGTCCGAACCATGCGCCGTGAAGCTGTACGGGATGCCGGTCAGGCGATGGATGAGCCAGCCGGCCAGTGCGGGGTGGTTCGCGAAGTGGCAATGCACGTGATCGACCCCACGTTCGCGCATGTCCTGCGCGGCGCGTGCGACCTTCGGGAAGATGCCCAGCCCGCCGATCAGGAAGTTCGGGCTCCGCCAGGTCTGACGGACCATGTCGAAGAACGCTCGGAGATAGCGGCGACGGCGGCCGCGATCACGCAGGTACCACCACTGTGCGCGGAGGATCGCCAGGGACACGAACGGCAGGTAGTGGGCGCGTTCGGCCCAGCGTTGCGCAGCGGGTTGTACCGGCTCGCCGGTCTGGCGGAGCAGGGGATACAGCTCGATCGGGACGCCCGCCCGGTCCATCGCCTCGAGCTCGGCGAGGATGAATGTCTCGGTGAGCTTCGGGAACCGCGACATGACGTAGGCCACGGTCGGGCTCGCGGCGGTCGTCACCCTGCAGCCTCCAGGGTCGTCACCCTGCAGCCTCCAGGCGCGTCGCCGTCGAGGCGGGATCCGTCGCCTCGTAGCCGTCCGGATGGGAACTGTGCCAGCGCCAGGCCGATCCGAGGATGTCATCGAGTGAGCGGGTGGCCCTCCAGCCGAGCAGCTCCCCGGCCTTGCGGGTGTCCGCCCAGATGGCGGCCGGGTCGCCCGCCCGGCGCGGTGCCTCCTCGGCCCGGATCGGCTGGCCAGTGATGCGTCTCGCCGCGTCGAGCACCTCACGGACCGACGCACCCACCCCCGTTCCGACGTTGACCGTCAGCGACCCCTCGCGACGGTCGATCGCCTCGAGCGCGAGGCGGTGCGCCTCGGCCAGGTCAAGCACGTGGATGTAGTCGCGAACCGCCGTGCCGTCGGTGGTCGGGTGGTCGGTCCCGAAGATCCGCACGACGGGCTGGCGTCCGGCGGCCGCACGCAGGACGACCGGGATCAGGTTCTGCGCCCCGGTCCAGTCCTCACCGGCGGAGCCGTCCTCGGCAGCGCCGGCGGCGTTGAAGTAGCGCAGCGAGGCGGACCGGATGCCGTGCGTCTGCTCGAACCACGGGAACAGCCGCTCCGAGAGCGCTTTCGACTCCCCATAGGGGTTCATCGGCTGGATGGGCGAAGCCTCGGTCACCGGCAGGGTCTCGGGCATGCCATAGACCGCGCACGATGACGAGAAGACGATCCGCCGCACGCCGGTCCGGGCCATGGCGCGCAGCACGGCCAACGTCCCCCCGACGTTGTTGTCGAAGTACCCGCCAGGGTCGGACACCGAGTCCTCGACGGACTTGAGCGCCGCGAAATGGATCACGGCCTCGATGTCGTGGCGTTCGATCGTCGCGGCGACGAGGTCGCTCTCGCGAACGTCCCCGATGACGAGTGGCAGCTCGCCGACGGCCGCGCGATGCCCGTTGCGCAGGTCGTCGAACACGACCGGCTGATGGCCGGCCCCGACCAGGTGGCGCGCGGTGAGGGAGCCGATGTACCCGGCGCCCCCGGTGATCAGGATGCGCATCGCGTGGCTCGGACGATCCGGCTAGGCGTTGGGCTGTGGATCCCCGCGTCGACGTGGGGTGCGGCGGGTCGGGCCGCTCGGCTCGGGTTCTTCGCTCACGGGCTCGGCGTCCCGCCGGACCGCTGGGCTGCGGTAGCCGTCACGGATCGCCTCGGGCCGGAGCTCACGCAGCGCTTCCGGTTCCGGATAGGCCGCGCGGGTCGCATCGCGAAGCTGTCGGCTCGCGTCCGGGCTCGGCATGGCGGCCGACCGCGGACGGTCGCCACTCCGGGCGCGACCACGACCGAGGCCGCGCTTGCGCTCGGCCAGGACCGTGCCGGCCACCTCGACGCCGACGAGCCGGAGGCTCTCAGCGGCATATTCGATGTCGTCGCGCCGGGCCTGGTCGCGGACCGCGACGAGGATCGCCGTGTCGGCCGCCTGGGCCCACGCCAGGGCTCCGGCCGAGAGGTGCAGGACGCCGCCATTCACCATCACGAGGTCGGCATGCTCGACGAGCGTGGCGATCACCGCGGAAGCGCGGCCGACGTCGATCGTGTCGGGGTCGTCGGACAGGCCGTACGGCAGGATCCGGAGGGTCGAGGATACGCGGACCAGGCGGCTCGACACGTCAGCGGGCGAGGCGTCGACGAGGTCCGTGACACCGGCTCGGTCCTGCAGGCCGAACATGCGGGTCACCGACGCGTCGCTCGAGTCGTCGTCGACGATGACGACCTGCCGACCGCTCCGTGCCGTGATCGCGGCGAGGTTCGCGGCGACCTGGCTGCTGGCACTGTCGGAACCGGCGCCGACCACGACGATCGAGCGGGCGGCGCGCCCGCGCTCGAGGAAGGCCGCCTTGGCGAGGACGAGTCGATAGGCCGCAGCCGCTGCCGAGTCAGGCGCCCGGTCGAGCAGGCCGCGCTCGCCGGACGGCAGCGTTCGACTGATGTCGACGCTTCCGAGGTGCGGGAGCCCGGTGAGTCGGGTGAGTTCGTCCTCGGATCGGACCGCGGCGCTCAGGTACTCGACCAGCATCACGAGGACCATCGCGCCGATCAGCGCGGCCAGGGCCGCCAACCCGACGATGAGCGACTTCTGCGGGGCCACCGGCTCCACCGGCGGGACCGCGAAGTCCACGATCTGGATCTGGCCCTCCGGCCGGGCGGTGCCCTTGGAGGCCAGCAGCGAGATCTCGTTGGCCAGGCCGTTCGCGAGCCGCGCCGCCATCTCGGGGTTCGTGTCCTGGACGCGGATGGTGAGGAAGCGCGTCGTATCGCTCGCGGTGACGCGCGTCGCCTGGGCGAGCTCTGGGGCCGTGAGCTGAGCGCCCTGTTCGCGGATGGCGGCCTCGAGGATGGGTGTCGTGGTGACGAGCTGCGAATACGTCTGGACGAGGTCGGCCGAGGCCGTGAGCGTGTCACGATCGGTGTTGTACGGGCCGACGAGCAGCTGCGTCTCCGCCTCGTATGTCGGCGGGATCTGGGACGCGACCACGTAGCCGGAGACGCCGGCGACCCAGGTCGCCACCAGGAGCGTCCACCACCAGCGACGCGCGACCGCGAGATATCCGGTGAGTTCCACGCCACCCCCTTTGGCAAGCCCAGTCGGGCTGATCCGGCCAAGGATACCGGCTCAGCGTCGGTACTGGACCGGATGGCCCATGACCATGGTGCGGCCGGACACCGGACCTGATCAGGGCTCTTCGGACGGATGCCCGTCCCCGCGCAGGTCGGGACGCCCCGCGGTCACCGGCCGTGACGCTCAGTGGCGGGCGAGCCGGTACCCCGTGCCGATGATGATGGCCGCCGAGACCAGGACGATACCGACCAGCCAGAGGGACTGCTCCGAGTCGTCCGGCACCACGTCGAACCGGTTGATGAGCACGACAGAGACCGCGATCACGGCCGGGACGAGGCCGAGCAGCAGGCGCACGGCGATGTGATCGGTCGTGCCCCGCGAACGGGCCTGGGCGACGATGTACGCCGCCGACAGGATGACGCCCAGCGACACGAGGAAAAGCTCGAGTTCCTGCACGCGCGCATCGTATCCGGGCGGCGTCCCTCGTGAAAGACCCTGCGGTGGCCCGCGTGCTGTACTGTCCCACCGGCGCTCGCGGCCGGTCGCGGCGGGTGCGGGGGAACACGAAGAGGCAGGGGTGATGTACCGGCGACCACGCGAGCGGTGATGACCGAGCGCCAGACCATGGGGGGCCAGGGGACCGCGGTCCAGACCATCGACTTCGACCTGCACGGGCTCGCCGGTATCCGCGTCGTAGATGCCGGTCCAGCGGACGTCCGCGCGATCGAGCGCCAGCTCGGACCCCTGCCGCGAACGCTGGACCGCGAGCCGGAGATCACGCTCCGGTTCGTCGACCGTTTCGCCGTCCCGGCTCGGCTCCGGTACCTGGGCGCCCGCGAGGCGGGCTGGACCGACGACGGCTTCTTCGTGTTGCGGAGCCGCAAGACGCCGGTGGTCGTGCGGATCCCGATGGATCGGGTCGGCGGTCGCTGCGAGATCGTCTGCGAGCGCGGCCTGCCCGCCGTGCCCTTCCTCATCGCGATCCTGAACCTGACCGTGCTCGTCAACGGGGCGCTTCCGCTGCACGCGGCAGCCTTCGAGCTGGATGGCGTCGGGACGCTGGTCACGGGCTGGTCGAAGGGTGGCAAGACCGAACTGCTCATGGCCGCCGCGGGGGCGGGTGCCCGCTACATCGGCGACGAATGGATCTACCTGACGACCGACGGGCGGATGCACGGCATCCCGGAGCCCATCCGGCTGTGGGACTGGCACCTCGCGCAGCTCCCGGCGGCGCGCACGTCGCTGGGCCTCACCGACCACCTGAAGCTGCGCGGCATCCCCGTCGTCCGGCGCGTCGAACGCGCCCTCCCGGGGCCGATCGGCCGCTTGCCACCCGGCCGCCTACTGCGCCGGGCGATGCCGGTGCTCGAGGACCAGCTCCACGTCGACCTGCCGCCCGAGACGCTGTTCGGGGCTGTCGGCGACATGACCGGCTCGCTGGACCGGATCCTGTTCGTCGTCAGCGCCGCGGGCCCGGAGACCACGGTCGAGCCGATCGATCCGCTGGATGTCGCCGCCCGGATGGTGGCGTCGCTGATGTACGAGCGGCGCGACTTCCTCGCACTGTGGCAGCAGGCGCGCTTCGCGCACCCAGGCATGCGCAACGATCACATCGAGTCGTTCGAGGCCCGCCAGCGCGACCTTCTCGAGCGGATCTTCGCCCACCGGCCCGCGTGCGTCGTCACGCATCCGTACCCGGTCGACATCCACGCCCTATTCGAGGCCGTGCGGCCTGCCATCTCGCCGACATGACCACCGTGGCGCTCATCGGGCCCGACGGGGCAGGGAAGACCACCGTCGCTCAGCGTCTCCCCGCCCTTCTGCCCGTCCCGGTGCGCTACCTCTACATGGGCGTCAGCACCGATTCGAGCAACGTCATGCTGCCGACCACCCGGCTCGCCCGCCGGCTGAAGCGAGCGCTCGGGGCGCCGCCCGACACGGCCGGTCCGCCGTCCCACGGTCCGCGCCGTCCTCGCTCACGCTCGTACCTGCGACGGCGGGTCGCCGACGTCCGCGCCGGGCTCCGGGTCGGCAACCGCCTGGCCGAGGAGTGGTACCGGCAGTGGCTCGCGTGGCGCTGGACGCGATCCGGGGCGGTCGTCCTGTTCGATCGTCACTTCTTCGTCGACTACCACGCCTACGATGTCGACGCCGCCGAGGAGCGCTCCTTGTCGCAGCGCCTCCACGGCCTCGTGCTGGGCCGCTTCTACCCGCGGCCGGACCTCGTCATCTACCTCGATGCCCCCGGCGACGTGCTGCTGGCACGCAAGGGGGAGGGCAGCGTGGAGGCGCTCGAGCGGCGGCGTGGCGAGTACCGTGCCATCGCCGATCATGTCCAGGACTTCGTCGAGGTCGACGCGACGCGTCCGGTCGAGGAGGTCACCGGCGCCGTGGCCGACGTGATCCGCTCGCGGCTGTCCGGTCGCGGACCCGCCCCAGGAAAGCGAGCTCCATGAGCGGCGAGGCGCATCGTCCTCACGCGCTCGTCACGGACGCCGGTCGCGGGAGCGCCATCGCCTTCATCCGCTCACTCGGTCGGCGCGGTTGGCGCGTCACCGCTGCTGACGCCGACCCGGCCAGCCCGGGCTTCCGTTCCCGGTTCACGACCGCCCGGCTGCTGTATCCGCGGCCATCGGAGCGGCCGGACGCCGTGGTGGAGGCGATCCGGTCGCGGGTGGAGCGCGACGCGATCGACCTCGTCGTGCCGATCACCGACGAGCTCGGGCTGCCGCTGGCCGAGGCGCGGGACCGGTTTGCCGGCCTGACCACGCTCGCCGTGCCCGACCCGGCCGGGCTGGCCGCGACGCACGACAAGTCGACGACGTTCGCGCTCGCCGAGCGGCTCGGCGTGCCGGTCCCGCCCACGCGCCTCGTCGAGCCCGGGACGGACGCCGTGGCCATCGCCGGCGAGCTCGGGTATCCGGTCGTCGTCAAGCCAGTGGCCTCACGGCAGGTCCAGCCCGATCGGACCATCCGCTCGTACGTCGTGGGCTACGCCGTGGACGACGACGACCTCCGCCGACGGCTCGCGTCGCTCGATCGCGAGACGCCGGTCCTGCTGCAGCGCTGGTTGCCGGGCGATGGCGTGGGTGTCGAGCTGTTGATGGACCGTGGTCGGCCGCTCGCGGCGTTCCAGCACCGACGCCTCCGCGAGGTGCCGCCGACCGGCGGGGCCAGCTCTCTGCGCGTCAGTGCGGAGCTCGACGATGACCTCTACGACTACGCCGTCCGCCTCCTCCGCGAGCTGGCGTGGACGGGTCTGGCCATGGTCGAGTTCCGGCGCGGACGCGACGGGGTGGGCTATCTGATGGAGATCAACGGCCGGGTGTGGGGCTCGCTCCCGCTGGCCGTCCGGGCGGGGATGGATTTCCCGGCGCAGCTCGCCGATCTCCTCTTGGATGGACTCGCCGGCACGCGGTCGGTGCCGGTAGGGGCGGACGTCGACCGGTCCTACCGGCGAGGGCTGCGCGGCAGGAACCTGCGTCTCGAGCTGGCCTGGATCGGCAGCGTCCTGTCCGGGCGCAAACGGCAGCGCGGGATGCCTTGGCCGCGCCGGCGCGAGGCGTTCGTGGCGATGGCCAGCCTCCTGGACCCGCGGATCAGGGACGACCTGATGAGCTGGTCCGACCCGGCGCCCGGCCTCGCCCAGCTGGGGACGATCGCCCGCGACGGTCTGCGTGGCACGCGGCGGACCGATGGCTGAGCGCCTGCGGCGTCTCGCCGCGGCCGCAGGCCGCGGGCCGCTCGCCGCCGGGGCGGCCAGAGTGGTCGACCGGGCCCTGCCGCGCCGACGTGGCGTGCTGGCGATCCTGACCTATCACCGCGTCGACGACCCGGCCGCCCGCCCCGACCTCATGCCCAGCCTCATCTCGGCCACGCCGGACGCGTTCGCGGGACAGGTGGCGATGATCGCTCGCGACTTCGATCCCGTATCGCTCCATGACGTGCTCGCCGCCCTGGGCGAGCCCCACCGGCTGCCGCGCAGGGCGGTGCTCGTGACGTTCGACGACGGCTATCGGGACTTCGCCGCCAACGCGTGGCCCGTGCTGCGGTCATCTGGCGTCCCGGCGACGCTCTTCGTCGCGACCGCCTTCAGTGGCGACCCGACCAAGCGGTTCTGGTGGGATCGCCTGTGGGACGCCGTCTCGCGCAGCGACCGCGCGACGATCGACACGCCCGTCGGCACGCTGCCCGTGGGCGGACCCCACGCCGGGTCCACCGTGGCGGCACTCCGTGGCTGGCTGAAGGATCTCGACCACGACGCGACGCTCGTCGAGGTCGACCGTCTCGTCGAGGCCCTCGGCGCGACCACGCCCGATGGTGTCGAGCCGGCGGTGCTGGCCTGGGACGATCTGCGGCGGCTTGCCGGCGAGGGCGTGACGCTGGCACCGCACACCCGGACCCATCCGCTGCTCGACCGGGTCGCCATCGATCGCGCAGTCGACGAGATCGCGGGCTCCTACGCCGACCTCGAGCGCGAGACGGGGAGCATCGCCGCGCCGGTCCGGGTGCTGGCGTATCCGAGCGGCGCCCACGGCGATCCCGCGGTCGAGGCCAGTCGTCGGGCCGGGATGGACATGGCGATGACCACGCGGCGTGGCGGGAACGACCTGCGCCGAGCCGATCGCTTCCGCCTGCGCCGCATCAACGTCGGCGGCCGCGCCAGCGTCCCCCTGATCCGTGCGCAGCTCGCGTGGGCGGCCACGCTCGACGTGGTGCGTCGGGGCAGCACTCCGAACCCGTGACCGTGAGGCGCGTCGTACACTCCGCGACCATGGCTGGACATCGCGAGGGCCCGGGACGTGGCGCGCGCCCGGGATGCCGGGCCGGCCTCGGACGCCGCAGGAGCTAGGGGGCAGTCACCACGAACGGGTCAGTCCGCCCCTGGATCGCGGTCGGGGCGCTCGTCGTCGTCATCGGCGCGTCGATCGTCGCCCTGATGGCGATCGCCCGCCAGCCACCGACGCCGACCACGCCGCTGCCGTCGCTCGACCCGTCGCCGTCGGTCAGCGGTGGTCCTGTCGTCCCTGCGCCGCCGGAAGGCATCACCTTCGCCGACTTCGCCGTCGACACGGAGGTCGTTCGCTCCCCGACGACCAGTACCGCGCAGTCCAAGCTGTGGTTCGCCGACGGACGCTGGTGGGGCGCCCTGTTCGGGCCGACGAACCGGTTGGGGATCTTCGTCCTCGATCCGGCGACCCAGGTCTGGGCCGACACGGGCACGCTGATCGACGAACGCCCGATCGCCGATGCGGACATGCTCTGGGACGGCTCGCACCTGTACGCGATCTCGGGTGGGTCGCGACCGTCGGAGAACCATGCCATCCACCTCCGTCGCTACACGTTCGTCGCCGCGGACGACCGCTTCGCGCTGGATCCCGACTACCCGGTGACGCTCCGCCCGACCGGCGCCAGCCCCGCGGTCCTGGCTATGGACTCGACGGGCGTCCTGTGGGCGACCTTCGTCGCCGACGGCGACGTCCTGGTGACGCATACGCTCGAGGACGAGACGATCTGGAGCGAACCCGTCGCACTCCCCGCAGAGGAGGCACGCGTCGAGACGAACGACGTGAGCTCGATCATCGCGTTCGGACCCGGTCGGATCGGCGTCGCGTGGACGAACCAGCGGTCCGGCATCCACTTCAGCAGCCACCGGGACGGCGATCCGGACGGATCGTGGTCGGCGGCTGAGGCGATCCTCCAGGGCGAGCTGCCGGACGACCAGCTCAGCCTTGCCGCATATCCGGTCGGCGGCGGGTCGACGAACGTGGTGGCCGCCGTGTCGACGACCCAGGACCAGATCGAGACCGGACGGACGCTCGACCCATTGACGCTGCTGGCGATGCGAAGGGAGGACGCGAGCTGGGGCACGACCGTCGTCGGCCTGGTGCGTGACCGCCATGCCCGTCCGATCGTCCTCGTCGACCCGGCGACGGGCACCGTATCGGTGGCGGCGACCTCGCCCGGCAGCGGTGGCGCGATCTACTACAAGCGCGCGTCGCTCGACCAGCCCGCGTTCGACACCGGCGTCGGGGTCCCGCTGATCGCCAACGCGGGCGATCGAGGCATCGATAGCGTCACGTCCGCGAAGGGCCCGCTGGCCACCGAGGCCGGCCTGCTCGTCCTCGCCAGCGACCGCGTGACCGGTCGCTACCTGCACGGCGTCGTCGACCTCGGTGCCGGGCCCCCGACGGCCGATCCAGCCGACCCATCCCGCCCGAGGACGCCGAGCCCACCGCCGAGGGGCACGGTCGCCACGCTGCTGCGCGACACCTTCGAGCCGTGGCCTGTCGGACCGACGGCCCCGTCGACGTGGTACACGCGGCCGGAGGATCCTCCCGGCACGCTGTCGGTCGCTCCGGAGGGTGCGACCGACCACGCCCTCCGCGTGACGGGCGCCGCCCTCGGCGTCCGGGCGTGCCGCGACATGCCGGCGCTGCCGGAGGCGCGCCTGACCGTCCAGGCTCGCGTCCGGCTGTCCGGGATCGCATCGGAGGACGCGACGATCCTGTCGGTCCGTGGCAGCGGCGGCGAGGCCGCCAGCGTGCGGGTGACCAACGATGGCGTGCTGGCCTGGTTCGATGGCGAGACGAAGATCCGGTCGACCACCGGCATCGCCGCCGCGACCTTCTACCGGGTGACCGCGCGGATCGACCAGACGGCGCGGACGTACGACATCCGCGTCACGACCGACGACGAGACCCCCATCGCCACGGTGACCGGGCTGAAGTGGCGCCAGCCCGCCGTTCGGACGGTCTCGTCCGTCTGCGTCGAGACGGCGCCCGCGCCACCCGCCCAGGGCGTCGATGTCGCGGAGGTGAGCGTGTCCGAGGACGTGAGGCCGTGAGGATCGTGGTGACCGGCGCCGCCGGGTTCATCGGCTCGACCCTGTCGGAGGCGCTGGTCGGCGCCGGCCACCATGTGGTGGGGCTCGACGCCTTCATCGACTACTACCCCCGGCCGATGAAGGAAGCGAACCTCCGCGGCCTGGCGGACGCGTCGTCGTTCCGGTTCGGGGAGGTGGACTTGCGGACCGACGATCTTGACCCATGGCTCGAGGGTGCGGATGCCATCGTCCACGAAGCGGCGATGGCCGGCCTGATGCGGAGCTGGACGGACCTCGAGCTCTACGCGTCGTGCAACATCCTCGCGACCAACCGGCTCATCGAGGCGGCCCGCCGGGCGGGCATCGGACGGTTCGTGCTGGCGTCGACATCGTCGGTCTACGGGACCGAGGCGGTCGGTGACGAGGATCGACCGCTCGAGCCGTCGTCCCCATATGGCATCACCAAGCTCGCGGCTGAGAAGCTGGTCCTGGCGCACGTGGCGCTCCACGGCTTCCCGGCGACGATCATCCGCTACTTCTCGATCTACGGTCCGCGCCAGCGGCCGGACATGGCCTATCACCTGTTCATCGAGGCGATGCTCGATCGGCGGCCGATCACGGTCTTCGGGGATGGCGAGCAGACCCGCTCGAACACGTACATCGACGACGCCGTGGCCGGGACGATCCTCGCGCTCGAGCGCGGTGCGGTCGGTGGTATCTACAACATCGGCGGGGGCCGCACGATCTCGCTCAACGACGCGATCGCGCTGATCGGCGAGCACGTCGGCACGGAGCCGATCATCGAGCGCCAGCCGGCGCGCCCGGGCGACCAGCGGCATACCAGCGCGGACGTCTCGCGGGCGCGCGATGCGCTCGGCTACGCGCCGACCGTCGAGCCCCGGGATGGGCTCGGGCGGCAGGTCGCCTGGCATCTGGCCAGGCGCGGGATGGCGGCGCCGGGCGGCCTGGGCCGGTAGGCGCGCGCCCGGCCGTGCCGCGCAGCGCCGTGCAGGACTGACGCCGCGCCGTCGACCTGGGCATGTCGCCTGTAGCGGCATGTCGGCCGTATCGACAAGGTTGCGACAGCCGTGCGTGGCCGATCGCCTATACGACACGATCCAGCATCGTGAGCGATCCGCCGTGCACGCTCGTTTCGAGCGCGTCGCTCCTGGCGACATGCGGTCGATCCTGTCGGCCGACGGACGACGGGTGGTGGCGCGAGAGGCTAGACGCCAGACCCCTTGAAGACCGCCAGCGCCGTCTCGGCCATCAGCCGCAGGTCGTACATCGTGGAGCGCCGCTCCATGTACTCGATGTCGAGACGGAGACGCTCGTCGAAGGTCATCGTGCCCCGACCCCTGACCTGCCAGAGCCCCGTGATCCCCGGCAGCACCTCGAGGCGTTCCGAGTGCCACAGGTCATAGGTGCTCGCCGCGAACGAGGTCGGCCGCGGACCCACGATCGACATCTCGCCCCGGATCACGTTCAGCATCTGGGGGAGCTCGTCGAGGCTGGTCTTGCGCAGGAACTTGCCGACGCGCGTCACGCGCGGGTCGTTCGGGATCTTGAAGTCGGGTGGCGGCAGGACGTTCAGGTGCTGCAGGGACGCCTTCAGCTCCTCGGCATTGCGGACCATCGTCCGGAACTTGAACATCGGGAAGCGCAGCCCGTGTTGCCCGGTCCGCTGCTGCGCGAACAGCACGGGCCCGGGCGTCTCGAGCCGGATCGCGAGAGCGCACAGCAGCCCGACCGGTAGCAGCACGGGCAGCGCGATGGCGCAGATCGCCAGGTCGATGGCGCGCTTGGTCCTCGTGTAGCCGCGCGGCGTCCGAGGCTCGCCGGGAGAGCGGTGCGTCATCGGACGGCGCGCTCGTTGATCGGCTCGGCCGCGTCCGCCTCATCGGCGACGGGCTCTTCCTCGGCGATGGCCGCCGCCCGGATGGGCGTCGGGACCTCGCTCAGGGACGCCCCATGCAGGACGGAGATCAGCGCTCCGCTCGTCAGGCCGTCGTCGGGGAAAACGGCCATCCGGACGTCGCCCGGAAGGAGCTCCGGAGCGATCGTCTGCAGGCGCGTGACCAGCGTGTCGGCGGCGGCCCGGGACGTCTCCGGCAGCAGCATGTAGACGCTGCCATCGTCGACCCAGGTCCGATCGACCAGGCGAAGGTACTCATGCAGCCGCCGCGATCGCGCGTCCGGGTCGTCGGTCGCGGCAGCCCCAAGGGCGACCGGTCCGGGCGCCCGGATGATCGTCATCGGCCGCGTGCTCCGACGGGAGCGGCGCAGCTCGCGCCGGAACTCGGCCCAGCCGGCACGCGCCGGCGTGGGAACGGGCGCGGCGGGCTCAGCGGGCGCAGTCAGCAGGACCAGGACGAGCGCGATGACGCCCAGCACGCCGAGCCAGAAGGCCAGGCTCGGGGCGACATCGATGCCGACGCGCGCGATCTCGAGGCCGACGCCTGCCCCGGCCAGGGCCGCGATCAGGGCGACGACGAGGTGGTGGCGTCGTTCTGGGGTCATCCGCGACCCCACTGCAGCGAGGCGAGGCGACCGGCTGGAGCACCGGCCCCGGCCCCGACGGCGTCCGGCGCGACCGTGCCGCGACCGAACGACGAGTAGGTGAAGCCGTGCGAGGCGAGCTCGACGCCGTTGAGCACGTTGCGTCCGTCGATGAGCAGCTTGCGCCGCATGATCGTAGCGGCGAGCGCCCAGTCGAAGTCGACGAACTCGGGCCACTCGGTGACGAGCACAGCGACATCCGCGTCGCGGATCGCATCCGCGGCAGCGCTGACGATCTCGAGCCCCGGGACCAGCGTGGCGGACCGCTCGCGTGCGGTCGGCATCGGGTCGTAGGCCACGACCTCCGCGCCCGCCTCGAGCAGCTCGCTGGCGATCGTGAGCGCCGGCGCGTCGCGCAGGTCATCCGTATCGGGCTTGAAGGTCAGGCCCAGCAGGGCCACCCGGCGGCCACGGACCGTGCCGTCCATCAGGCTGGCGGCCCGCTCGACGACCTGCGTCCGGCGCCGGTGGTTGACCTCGTCGACCGCGGTCAGGAGCGGCGTCTCGACCCCGACCTGGGCTGCCGTCCGGATGGTCATCGAGACCTGGTTCGGCAGGCACGAGCCGCCGAAGCCGACGCCCGCCCGAAGGAAGGCGCCGCCGATGCGGGTGTCGTAGGACATGCCGTCGACGACCGTCGAGACGTCCGCGCCGAAGGCGTCGCAGATCTCGGCCAGCTCGTTCGCGAAGCTGATCTTGGTGGCCAGGAAGAGGTTCGCGGCGAGCTTCGTGATCGCGGCGTCGATGGCGCCCATCACGATGACCGGCGCGGCGGCCGAGTGGTACAGCTGGCGGAGGGCGGACTCACCGTGTCCGTCGGGGTCGCTCACGACGCCGAGGACGATGCGGTCGGGCTGCTGATAGTCGCGGACCGCCCGGCCCTCGCGGGTGAATTCCGGGTTGAGCATCACCGGGATCGGCGACAGGTCGGCGGTCGCCCGCCGGCTGGCGACGAGCGCGGGGAGCTGGCGGATGAAGTCGGGCGGAAGCGTCGACCGGATGACCAGTGTCGCGCCGTCGCCCATGGCCGGGACGATGTCCGCCAGGGCGCCACGGACCGTATCGGTCTGCCAGCCGCCGTTCCCGTCATGCGTGCCCACGGCGACGATGACCATGTCGGCTGCGGCGGACGCACCCTTGAGATCGTCCGTGAAGCGGAGGGTGCCCTTGGTGACACCGTCGGCGACCAGCTCTGGGAGCCTCGGCTCATGGAAGGGCACTCGACCTTCGCGCAGGGTGCCGAGTCGTCGCGGATCGGCGTCGACGCCGACGACCTCGTGGCCCCACTCGGCAAGGCAGGCTCCTGTGACGAGCCCGACGTAGCCCAAGCCGACTACGGTGACACGCATTCCCAAATCCCCCTTTTGCCAGTACCCCCTGGCCCTGGCTATGTCGACGGCCCCGACCTCCCCAGGCGGGCGTCGTTGTGTCGTGGCCCGATACCGGGCCGATGAGCGCCTCCCCCGAGACAGACTCGAAAGTACCAGCCCGCGGGTGGCCCTATCGTAAGCCCATCACCTCTCATTTACACTTACGTTTGCGATTCGAACTTCGCTCGGTCCATGTTCGGAGCCGGGCACCGGAACGCACTTCCGGTGCACTCTCGCACCAATGCGGGAGCCGCTGGGCCGGCGTTCCAGCCGTCGACACGCCGTGGGCCGCTGACCTCGCGGTAGCATGGCCCCCGGCCGTCATTCGACAAGGGAGGTAGCGTGCAGGGGTGACCGACACCATCCCGATCATCCTGGTCATGGTGGCCGGGGTCGCTGCCCCCATCGCCGGCTGGTACGCGGGCACGCGGGCGCGGAACCCGGCCATCTGGTTCGTCCTGGGTGCGATCACCGGCCCGGTCGCGCTCACCCTGCTCGCCGTGGCCCCGCCCGGCCGCTGTCCGACATGCGACGAGCCGGTCGCCGGCTGGCCGGCGGTGTGCGAGCGCTGCGGTGACGAGCTCCCCGCCCGCCTGAGCACGGGGCCCGCGCTGCCGCCGCTGCCCGCCATCGACGACACCGCACGCCCGTCCGGCCGGGCGACCGTCACGCGACCGGCCACCGGCACGTCCCGCCCGATGGTGCTGCCCACGCCGATCGAGACCGCCCGCAGCGGCAGTCGCCGGGACACCCGGTCGGGCTGGCCCGATCGCCCGATGGTGTCGCCGACATCGCTCGGGACACGGCCGACCATCACACCCTCGAACTACGTCGCGGCGACGATCACCGATCCACCGCCCGGCGACGTGCTGTCGACCGGGGTCTACATCTCCGGTAACGCCGGACTGGAGGTCGGCGCGTGCTATGCCATCGCCCGCGACGGTGACGACCTGCGCGTGTTCGGCCCGGTGGATGCGGGTCAGCTGACCGTCCGCCACGAGGGCCCTGTCGACGACTTCGACGTCACCGCGATGGACGACCGGGTGATCATCACCGGCCGCGACGGACGATCGACCGTCGCGATCGTGTTCCGGACCATCGGGGGCATGCGCGCCGCGGACCTGGAGGTCGCGCTCGGCGGCCCGATCGCCGGCACCGCCACGTGACCTCGGCCCAGTCCAGCGCGAGCCCGCGGCGCTCGAGACCGCCGTCGCCGGAGCTCATCGGGACGATATTCGCCGTGGTCGTCCTGGCCGTCGTGGCCTCGACCGCGCTGGGCATCTCGCCGCCGCCGCCACCACCACCATCGAGCGGTCCCGGTGGCGTGACCGTCACCCCGAGTCCGGGGACGTCGTCGCCAGGGCCGACGTCCAGGCCACCCGTGGACCCGCGCGTGGTGGACCTCCTCGGGCAGCTCAACGAGCGACTCGCGGCCAACGCCGACGCGCTCGAGGTCGAGCGCGTGCGGATCAACCTTCGTGTCGACGAAGTCCAGAACATCATCCGTCAGGTGAACTCCAACGTCGGGGCCGCCGTGCAATTCGTCACAGGGCTCGGCGGTCAGCTCGGACGCGACCAGCCAGGTGGCCAGATGGCGACGCTCTACGGCCTGATCGAGACCACGGCGTCGCAGACGCTCGATGCCTCGCTCAACAATGACCAGGAGTATCGCCGCGGCGCCGCGGAACTGATCGGGCTCATCGGCCAGTTGCCCGTGCTCCAGGCCAAGCTCGACGTGCTCGCCGAGCCGCCACCGACCGCCACACCCACACCATCGGGGGCAACGACGCCGTCCGCCGCCCCGTCGCCGACGCCGTCGCCCCGGCCGTCGGCCACGGCCGCTCCGACGAGCGCTCCGAGCGGGTCGGCCGCTCCCCCGGCCTCGCCCCCGACTACCGCCCCTGGGGAGCAGATCGAGAACGGCGGGTTCGAAGCCGGCGTCGGCCAACCGTGGGGTCTGTACCTCGGTGGCGGCGCGAGCGCGACGATCGCCTCCGACGCATCGGCCCCCGCCGTGGGCAAGCGGTCGGCGCGGGTCGACATCGCGACGAACAGCCTCGCGTCTTCCGGGATCACCCTCCGGCAACCGGGCCTGAGCCTCGAAGCGGGACGGTTGTACACGATCGAGCTCTCGCTGCGTTCGGCAGTCGAGCAGGACGTTCGCCTGCGGATCGCCTCGTCGGCCGGGGCCCAGTACTACGGTCGCATCGTGTCTCTGACGCCGACGTGGTCGACCGTGGTCTACACGTTCCAGGCGAGCCTGACCGACGCGAACGGGTATTTCGAAGTGCAGCTCGGCCAGGCCACCGGCACGATCTGGATCGACGGCGCCTCGTTCGCCCCGATCGGCGGCTAGTCGCCGGCCCCCAGCGTCCCGCCGGGACGTGGCTCGTGGACCCGGACAGAGCCGAGCCCACGGGCGGCCAGCGCCTCCCGAAGCTGCGCGGGGGTCCCGGCGAGGATCGGGAAGGTGCCGTAGTGGATCGGCAGCACCTCCTCCACGCCGAGGAACTCGACAGCGAGCGCTGCTCCCGCCGGGTCCATCGTGAAGTGGCCACCGATGGGCAGCATCGCCAGGTCGGGCCGGTGCAGCTCACGGATGAGCCGCATGTCGGAGAAGACCTCGGTATCGCCCGCGTGATAGATGCGGTAGCCGTCCTCGAGCTCGATGACGAAGCCGGCGGGATCGCCCAGGTAGAGGGTCGTCTCGCCGCCGGGGTTCCAGTCACCGGCCGAGTGGTGCGCGGTGACCATCGTGACCCGCAGACCGGCCACCTCGACGGTGCCGCCCTTGTTGAACCCCACGACGGCGTCGCCGCCACCGGGCAGCCGGCGGGCGAGCCACAGGCTCAGCTCGTGCATGCACGGCCACGCCGGACGGAGCCGGCTCGCGAGGGCGAGCGCATCGCCGAAGTGATCGAAGTGCCCGTGGGTCACCAGCAGCAGGTCGCAGCGGTCGACGGCGTCCACGCCGATCGGGCTGGTCGGGTTCGCGAACCACGGGTCGATGATCACGGTCTTCCCGCCACCGGTATCGATGCGGATGCAGGAATGGCCGTACCAGGTGATCGTCGTGCCGTTCGGGATCGGCATGGGGCACCTCCGTCGCGTCGTCCGTGTCGATGCTAGCGACGCGGCTACACTCGCGGCGTGTCAGCGACGCAGATCGCGCAGAACCTGGCGTACATCAACTGGACCGTCCTCGCCGGGCTCGCACTGGGGACCTACGCCGCGGTCGTGCTGCTCCGCCGGCGCACGGAGGCGACCCGCGGCTACCTCGGCTTCGTGACCGCCTGCGCGATCGGGTTCGGGGTGCTCGCCTGGCTCAGCGACGGCGCGCTGCCCGGGACGCTCGGGGCCTCGCCAGTCGTCCCCGACCCCGCCTTCGACCTGCCCCGGCGCGTCGGGCTCGCGGTCTTCACCGCGGTGGCACTGCTGGCGTTGCTGACGCGTCGCGCGTCGCCGGCCTGGGCGGACGGCCTGGAGGTCGTCGCCCTCGTCGCGGGGGCGGTGACGGTCCTCGCCGGCGCCATCGGCTGGGGCGGTGGCCCGCTTGGGGCAGCGGCGCTGCTCGTGCATCTCGGCGTGCTGTTCGCGGCGACCGGCGGGGTCTTCGCGGCGATGATCCTGGGCCACTGGTACCTCGTCACCCCGCGGCTGCCGGAGGCGCCCCTCATCCTGCTGTCACGACTCCTGCTGGGGGTGATGGCGATCCAGGTCGGCCTGTTCGTCGCCTGGGTCGCGGTGGGGGCCGGGCCGGCGTCGGCCGGGCCGTTCAGCGCGCTGACGGGGCCTTGGGCGCTGTTCGTGTGGCTGCGGCTCATCGTCGGGCTGATCTTCCCGCTGATCGTGTCGTGGGCGGCCGTCCAGACGGCCCGCACGCGGTCGATGGAGTCCGCGACCGGGCTCCTGTACATCAACGTCGGCACGATCGCGGCCGGCACGATCCTCGCGGCCGGGCTGTACTTCGGCGCCGGTCTGCTGGTCTGACCGAAGGAGCGAGTCGATGAAGGACGAGCGCAGCTGGATCCCCGGCGAGACCGACCTCGACTGGATCGAGTCGATCGCCGCGCCGCTGTCGCCCGCCCTGGCCGCGATCGAGGCGGCCGCCCAGGAACCCGGGATCCCGATCGTCGACCGCGATGCGGGCCGCGTGCTGTCGGTCCTCGCCGGCGGTCGGCGCCGCATCGTGGAGGTCGGCACGGCCTACGGCTTCTCGACGCTGTGGCTGGCCCTCGGCCAGCCGGCGGATGGCACGATCGTGACCATCGATCCCGACCGCGAACGGACCGATCTCGCCCGCGGCTGGTGGCGCGAGGCGGGCATCCCCGACGAGCGCATCACGATCGTGACGGCAAAGGCGCTGGAGGCGTTCGCCGGTCGCGACCCGACCCTGGCAGGTCCGTTCGACCTCGCCTTCATCGATGCCCTCAAGCCCGAGTACGGCGGGTACCTCGACGCGCTGACGGACGGCCGCCTGGCGCCGGGCGCCCTGGTCCTCGCCGACAACGTGCTGTGGAGCGGTCGCGTTTCGGGGGCGACGCCCGCCGATGCCGATGATGGCAATACCGCAGCGCTGCGGGAGTTCAGCCGACGCGTCCTCGGTGATCCGCGCTTCACGGCGACGATCCTGCCGGTGGGCGACGGCCTGCTCGCCGCCACCTGGCACGGTTGAGCGTCCTCCCCTCGACCATGCGCGTGCGCGTCCGACTGTTCGCGATCCAGCGCGAGCTGGCCGGGACCCGGGAGGTCGCGCTGGACCTCGCCGACGGCTCCACCGTGGCTGACGCGTGGGACGCGCTCGTGGCCCGGCATCCCATGCTGGAGCCGGGGCGGGCGTCGGTCCGTTTCGCCCGGAACGGTGCGTATGCCGACGAGTCGACCGGCCTCGCTGACGGTGATGAGGTCGCGATGATCCCGCCCGTGTCAGGCGGGAGCGGGGGCGGGGAGCGGCGCATCCTCGAGCTGCGCGACGGACCGATCGACGAGGCGATCCTGACCGAGCTGACCGACCGCCTCGCCACGCCCGAGGACGGCGCCGTCGTCGGGTTCCTCGGCCGCACCCGGATCACGCCGGGCACGCCGGCCCCGGGCCAGGAGGAGGCCGCGGCCCGGCATGCCGGTCGGTCGGTCGAGGCGCTCGACTACGAGGCGCATGACTCGATGGCTCTCGGCGTCCTCGAGGCGATCGCCGATGAGGTCTCGACCCGCTTCGGCGTGGAACGCCTCGCCATCGTCCATCGGACCGGCACCGTCAGCCTGGGCGAGGTGTCGGTGGCGATCGTCGCCGTCAGCCCGCATCGCGGCGCGGCCTTCGATGCCGCGCGGTACGCGATCGACGAGACCAAGGCCCGGGCGCCGATCTGGAAGGCGGAGCGCTTCGCCGACGGGCACGTCTGGATCGGCGAGCCCGCGCGGACCGCGGCGGCGCCGGCTGATCGGGAGGAGGGCGCGTGAGGGTCTACATCAGCGTCGACATGGAGGGCATCGCCGGAGTCAATCACCCCGACCCGACCGATCCGACCGATCGGCGCTATCCCGTCTCGGTCGATCTCATGGTCGGCGAGGCCAACGCCGCCATCGAGGGCGCGCTGGCGGGAGGTGCCACCGACGTCCTCGTGAACGACAGCCATTGGAACATGTACAACCTGCTGCCCGCCGATCTCCACCCCGCCGCCCGCGTGTTGCAGGGCCAGAAGGCGTGGTCGATGGTCGCCGGGGCGCAGCCCGGTCAGGACGGCGAGCCTTCGTTCGATGTGGCCCTGTTCGTCGGCTATCACGCGCGCGCCGGCCACCCGACGGGCACCATCGCTCACACCTATTCGGGCATGCCGGTCGAGACCCGCCTTGATGGACGACCGACCGGTGAATACGGGCTGAACGCATTGGCGCTCGGCGCGTGGGGCATCCCGGTGGGGCTGGTGGTCGGCGACGATGCCCTGGCCGAGGAGGTCGAGCCCTGGCTGCCGTGGGCCGAGCGGGTGGTCGTCAAGACCATCGATGGCGGGCGAAGCGCGATCTCGGTCCACCCGACGGTCGCGCGTGATCGCATCAGGGCCGGCGCGGAGCGAGCGGTCCGCCGAGCGGCGGCGGGTGAGCTTCGGACGCTGGACGTCGACCCGCCGGTCGCCATCGAGGTCGACGTCGCCAGGGGGGTCATCGCCGACCACGCCATGATCATGCCGGGCGTCGAGCGTGTCGCCGACCGGACGGTCCGCTTCGTGCACGACGACCCGGTGGTCGCGTACCGCGGCTTCCTCGCGCTCGTCCGCCTCGTCGAGTCGGTCAGTGGCTGATCGCCCGGTCGACAAGCTCGCCGAGCGCGCGGCGACGCTGGCTGGCGCGTGGGGGGCACGAGCCCGTGCGTCGACCACGCTGGGTCAGGAGCGGGCGCTGCTGCGGCTGCTCGGAGTGACGGGACTCGACCGATCGGGCAGCCCGCTGGCGGGTGCGGCCGTCGACCGCTGGCTGGCGAGCGCCCGCGACGGCCTCGGCGGCGGGATCGCGCTGCCGTTCGCGATGGCGCTCACCGAATACGACGTCGACCCGCAGCAGCTGGCGCTGGACGTCGCGTCGGGCGCCATCGACCTCGCCCTCGAGGCCCAGCTGCTGCGCGAGCCAGACCGCCGCAAGGTGGCGGTGACCGAGGCGCGCCGCCTGGTGGCCATCGCGGTCGAGCGCATCGATGCCGATCGCGTCGCTCGCCGCGAGCTGCTCGACCTGCTGGGCGACGCGCCGCGACCGTGGATCGGCACGACCCTCGCCGAGCCCGACGTCGACGACGCGCTGGACGAGGCAGCCGCCGTGGCGTCGGCCGGCTTCGACCTGCTCCGGGTCGAGGTGCCGATCGGCCGCGAGCTTGCCGACCGGATGCAGTCGGCGGGGATGGAGCCGCCCGAGTGGCATGCGCGCGAGCGGCGCACCACGCGACGCGGGGACATCGACGAGGATCCCGCCCCGTCGGGCAGCCAGCGCGCGCTCGCCCGGTTGCGCCGGGCCGCCGATGGCGTCGCCGCCCAGCGCCGTGGCTACGTGCGTCTCGGGACGGCCATCCCGCCACTGGGCGTGCCGGAGGGCGCCGTCGTCGCCGCGTTCGAGCGGGTCGACCTGGTCGAGGCGGATCCGGTGGCCGAGATCGTCGTCGGCGGCGTCGACCCCGACCGGTCGCTCGCCGACCACGCCTTCGCCCGCCGCCTCCACCGTCGAGCCGGCACGTACGTCTCGATCGGCCCGGGCCCGCTGGTGGTCGCGCCCGACCTCGTCTCCGGCGTCCCGTCCGACCCGGCGACGCGATCGGGCCGTGCCCTTGCGCTCCAGCTGCTCGGCGTGGCCCTCGCGCGGGCGGACGGCATCGCGGCCGACCGGATCGTCGTCGGCGGCTACCCCGCGTGGGTCGCCGACGAGCCCTCGGGCGTGGCCCGCATCCTCGCCGAGGTGGACCTGCGCCGATCGCTCTTCCCGGAGCACCTCATCCGCTTCGACGAGCCGTCGGGCGACGGGAACCCCCGTGCGGCCAGCGCGTGGCCGTACGTGGTCGGAGCCGCCCTGGCCCGTGCCGGCTCGGCGGCCGTGCTCATGCGTCGCCGGCACGCGGACCTCGCCGCGGCCGCCCGGGACGCGCGCGCCGCCGCGCGCACCGCCGCCGAGGTCGCGTCCGTCTCGAGCCGGCGGGCCCTGCACGGGGTCGCGGGCGATCACCAGAAGCAGATGCTCGCGGCTGCCACGACCACGCTCGAGCGACTGTCCGACCTCGGCTGGCGGGCGGTGGTCGGCGACCCGCCTCGGACCCCCGGCCGGAGCCGCGAGGGCCGGCCGTGGGCGATCGGCGGCGATGCCGTGGCGGAGCGGACCGAGTCATTCGACGCGCTGGCGGCCTTCGACGAGCCATGAGGTCGCGCTCGGCCCAGGAGCTGCGCCGGACCGCAGTCGCTCGAGGTTAGCCCCCCGACACCGCCGGGATCACGTGCACGGTCGCCGTCGCGCCGACCGGTGTCGCCAGGTCGGCCGGCCGGCCGTCGACGAAGACGTTGATGTGGCGCCGCAGGCGCGGACCCTCCTCCACAAGCCGGTCGCGCATGCCCGGAGCCGCCCCGTCGAGCGCGGTCAGGATCTGGTCGACCGTGTCGCCGGCGAGCTCGTGTCGCCGCTCCACCCCGGGGAACAGGGTCAGCAGCGACCGTGGGAGCAGGACCGTGGCCACGCGCTAGGACTCGCGGACGACCGCCTCGACCGCCCAGATCTCCGGCAGGTTGCCCGTGACGAGTCGCCACGAGTCGCCCTCGTCGGCGCTGTGCCAGAGCTGCCCGGTCTTGGTCCCGAAGGCGATGCCCACGGGGTCGAGCGTGTCGCGCGCCATCGCCTCGCGGAGCACGCTCAGGTAGGCGTCCTCCTGGGGCAGGCCGGCGTCGCCCCGGGTGAAGGTCTGCCCAGCATCGCGCGAGCGCCACACGGCCGCGCTCGCCTCGGGCATGAAGCGACCCTCCTCGGGCTGGGTCAGCGGGATGACCCAGAACGTCTCGGGGTCACGCGGATGGGTGACCAACGGGAAGCCGAACTGGCTCGGGACGCCATTGCGGGAGAGGTCGGTCCACGTCAGGCCGCCGTCGGTCGAGCGGTACTGGCCGCAGTGGTTCTGCTGGTACAGCGTCTCCGGCTGGCCCGCCGCCATCGCGAACTTGTGCACGCACTGTCCCGTCTCGGGCTCGGGGCCCGGGATGAAATCGGCGCGCACGCCGCGGTTGCGGGTCTCCCACGTGGCGCCGCCGTCCCGCGTCTCGAAGACGCCGACCGCGGAGATCCCGACCCACACCCGCTGCGCATCGGTCGGATGCGGCACGATCGTGTGCAGGATGAGCCCGCCGGCGCCCGGGCCCCACGTCGGTCGCGACGGGTGGTTCGTGAGGCCCTCGACGTGGGACCAGGTCCGGCCACCGTCCGCGCTCCGGAACAGGCCGGCCGGCTCGACGCCCGCGTAGAGCGTGCCATCCGGTCCCGTCGCCAGGCTCCATACGGTGGTGATGGGCGCGACGCCGTCACCCTCGCCGTCGCCGTACGACAGGCCCTCGGACGAATGCGTCCAGGTCCTGCCATCGTCCTCGCTGCGCCACACCGCCGGGCCGTACCACGGGCTCCCACCACCGGCGAGGATCGCGCCGCTCTCTGGCTCGACGATGAGGTCGTGGATGGGCCAGCCCTCGCACAGCGGGCCACGGAGCGACCAGTCGCGGCGGTCCCGGTCGCCATCGAGGATGAACGCGCCCTTCGGCGTGCCGACGAGCAGCTGGACCTGGGACATGCGGGACCTCCGGGTGACGCTCGGGGATGGGCTCAGAGACCGGCCTTGATCGGGGAGGGCCGGTCGATCTCGTCCCGGCTGACGATGTCGCGCTCCGGGGCCCCGATACCGGTCATCGATCCAAGGATACGGCCCGGATGGCCTCGACCGAGGTGGGGTCGTCGAGCGCGGAGAGGTCACCCGGATCGAGGCCCAGCCAGGCCGCCCGGATCACGCGCCGCATCACCTTGCCGGAGCGGGTCTTGGGGAGGGCGCGGACGACGGTCACGACCTCGGGTTTGAGCGGTTTGCCGAGGTCGTCCGCGACCCGCTTGGCCACGGACGCCCGGAGGCCGTCGTCGTCGCGCTCGCCTGGATGGAGCACGCACAAGACCACGATCGCCTCGCCCTTGATCTCGTGCGGGACGCCGATGGCGGCGGCCTCGAGCACCGACGGATGGGCGACGGCGGCGCTCTCGACCTCTGCCGGACCGACGCGCTTGCCGGCGACCTTGAGCGTGTCGTCGGAGCGGCCATGGATGTACCAGAAGCCATCGGGGTCGATCTCGGCCCAGTCGCCGTGCGCCCAGAGGCCTGCCCAGCGCGACCAGTACGTCTCCTCGTAGCGCTCGGCGTCGCGCCAGAACCCGCGGGTCATGCCCGGCATCGGCGCGCGGATGACGAGCTCGCCGACCTTGCCGCGGA
>DATBMM010000185.1:0-4311 GCA_036554825.1 Candidatus Limnocylindrales bacterium | reverse complement strand
TACTGGCGGATGCACCGGTCCACAGGGACGCCGCCAGCCGTCTCGCGGCCCGGCACGGCACCGAGGCCCCACACGTGGCGAGACTCGGTCAGGGACTGGACCTGCTCCGACCGCTGGTGCCCGACCGGCCGTTCCTCGAGGCGGAGGTCGCGTGGGCCGTGCGCCACGAGCTCGCGCTGTCCGTCGACGACGTCCTGTCACGGCGCATGCGGTTGAGCCCGGAGCTCGGCGCGGCGCGGGCGGAGGTCGCCTCGCGGGTCGCCGCGATCATGTCGGTGGAGCTGGGCTGGGATCAGGCTCGTTGTGAGCGCGAGTGCGACGCCTATCTCGAAACGGCTGATCGCGAGTACGGTGTACCGTGACGAGACCGAGAACGGGCGAAAGTCCGTCATCGGAACGTCATCGTGACGCCTCACCGTGACCTCGATGGACGACATCGCTCGGACGTTCTTCGACTTCCTCTACGACCAGCGCGTGGCGATCGCGATCGCCTCGGCGGCGGCGGTCGTCATCGCCATCCTCGTCGCCTGGCGGCGCGGCTGGTTCGCGGCAGCGCGACGTCATCCGGGGCGCACCGGCGTGATCCTCGCGATCGCGCTGGCGGTCGGGGCTCCGCTGACGTGGTACCTGGCATCGCCGATCTGGATCCGGACGTCATTGGTGGAGGCGGCTCCCTCGGCCGCCCCCACGATCGCACCGACTCCCGCGCCGTCTGTCGAGACGCCACCCTCCAGCGAGCCCTCCGCGTCTCCGACCGAAACGCCCACGCCGTCGCCCACCCCGTTCACGCCGGTGACGGTCGCCAGTGGCGAGTTCTACGGGACCGACGAGTTCCACTTCGGACGCGGCACGGCATCATTGATCGAGGTGGCGCCGGGTCGCTACCACCTCCGGCTCGAGGACTTCAGCGTCCGAAACGGGCCCGACCTGTACGTCTATCTATCCACCGACGCCGACGACTACGCCGAGGACGCACTGAACCTCGGTCTCCTCAAGGCGACCGACGGCTCGTTCGGCTACGACATCCCGGCGGGGACCGACGTGACCGGATTCAAGAGCGCCATCATCTGGTGCAAGCAGTTCAGCCATCTGTTCGCGGTCGCGCCGTTCTGAGTCGAAAGTCGGGGCTGTACAACCCCCGCACGAGCGCGTACCATCCCGCAGTCAAACGCCACGGCACGGTCGTGGCCAGAACCGTAGCTCGACGCACTCGGACTCCTCTCACGGCTGACGCGAGAACCCGACGGGATCGCGCCGGCTACCGAGAGGAGTTTCTTTCTTGTACAGCGATAAGAACCTGACCTGTGCGGACTGTGGACAGGAATTCGTGTTCACGGCCTCCGAGCAGGACTTCTATGCGCAGCGGGGGTTCACGGAACCGCGCCGATGCGCATCCTGCCGCGCCAGCCGGAAGGCGGCGCGTAACGCCGACACCGGCGGTGGCTCGTACGGCAGCTACGGCGCCGGCGGCGGCTACTCGGCCGGTGGCACCGGCGGCTACGGTGGCGGTGGCGGCGGTTACCGCGATCGCGGTCCCCGCGAGATGTTCACGGCCACTTGCTCCAACTGCGGCCGCGAGGCCCAGGTCCCCTTCCGCCCGACCAGCGGCAAGCCCGTCTACTGCAGCGACTGCTTCCGGAGCATCCGCGGCGCCTAGTCCCATCCTCTCGGCGCGGGCCGACGAACGGCCCGCCGAACCAGCGTGATCCCCGACCCGGGTCGTCAGCCGACCCGGGTCGATCGATTCCCGGGCGCTTCAGGGACCCTCGATGCCGCTCGGGGGCGTCTTGCCCGCGAGCAGACGCAGGTCGAACTTGCGCTCGGTGCCGTGCAGCAACCGGTCGATGTTGTCGGCGTGGGCGAGCCAGATGAACGCGGCTCCCACGGCCGTGTAGATCACGTACGGCAGCGGCGTGTTCGGGATGAGCAGCATCATCAGGAGCATCGCGGGGACCATGGCCGCCGACCCGAGCAGCGAGCCGAGCGACACGTAGCGCGTGAGTAGGATCACCACGAAGAACACCGGCGCCGCGAGCAGGACCGCGATCGGTTGGATCACCAGCATCGTGCCGACACCCGCACCCACCCCGCGGCCCGAGCGGAAGCCGGCGAACACGCTCCAGATCGCACCGACGACCGCGGCGCCCCCACACAGCACCTCGACCAGCGGATCGCCGGTGACGATCCGTGCCAGCAGGACGGGGAGAGCCCCCTTCAGGAGGTCGCCCAGGACCACGACCGCGGCCCACTTCCGACCGAGAGCGCGCAGGGCGTTCGTGCCGCCCGTCCGCCCCGACCCGACCGAGCGGAGGTCCGGTCCGCCGACCCGCCTGGCCACGATCGCGCCGACCGGGATCGAGCCTGCCAGATAGGCGATGAGCATGAGGCCGACCGTTCGCGCGAGATCCGGTCCCACTGATGCTCCAGGTTCGATCGGTGGTGGCTCGACGGAGGCGAGTCTAGCACCGCCCGACGGCCGATCCGCCAGCCGTCCGACTGCCCGTGGCGCGTCCTGTCGACACTCGCCGGGCGGCCGTCGGTTGCGCCCGTCGCAACGCCCCGCGTACCATCGAGCGCGATGATCCACTCGGGCGCGCACGCTTTCGACGCCCCTCCGTCGGCAGCCGCGCCGGAGCCCCTCGAGGCGTATTGACCGATGGCCGTCGGGTCCTCCAACGACTTCGACCTCGTCGTGCTCGGCGCCGGCACGGGCGGGTACACGGCCGCCTTCCGGGCGGCCCAGCTCGGGCTCAAGGTCGCGCTCGTCGACGAGGACAAGATCGGCGGCACGTGCCTCCACCGGGGGTGCATCCCGACCAAGGCGTTGCTCGAGTCGGCGGCCTTCGTCGACCGCGTGCGCCACGCCAAGGAGATGGGCCTGACGCTCCCCGGCGAGCCGACGGTCGACTACGAGCAGTTCGCCGCCCGGCGTGACGCCGTCGTCAAGCGGCTGTGGACCGGCCTCAAGTCGCTCGTCACCAAGAACAAGGTCACCTGGATCGACGGCCGCGGTCGCCTCGACGGCCCGAACAGGATCCGGGTCAGCCAGCCCGGGGAGGACGGCGCCCCCGGGATGGGCGGCGACCGCGTCCTCCAGGCGACCGACGTCATCATCGCCACCGGCTCGCGCGTCAAGTCGCTGCCCGGCCTCGAGCCCGACGGCAAGCGCATCGTCACCAGCGACGACGTCCTCAAGATGTCGACCCTGCCCAAGGACATCGTGATCGTCGGCGCCGGCGCGGTCGGGGTCGAGTTCGCCAGCATGTACCACGACGTCGGCACGAAGGTCGCGCTGCTCGAGTACCTCCCGAACATCGTCCCGCTCGAGGACCTGGAAGTGGGCAAGGTCGTCCAGCGCAGCTTCGAGAAGCGCGGCATCACGGTGATGACCAGCGCCCGCTTCGATCCGAAGTCGGTGTCGGTCGAGAAGGGCGGGGTCTGCCTCGATGTCGGCCCCGAGGGCAAGGACACGTCGGAGCTGCGGGCCGAGATGATGCTGGTCGCGACCGGACGTGCCGCCAACATCGAGGACATCGGGCTCGAGACCACCAAGGTCGAGACCGACAAAGGCGTGATCAAGGTCAACGGCCACATGCGGACCAAGGAACCGCACGTGTACGCCATCGGCGACGCGATCGGCGGGCTGTGGCTGGCCCACGTCGCCGCGCACGAGGGGATCACGGCCGCCCACACGATCGCCGGCGAGAAGGACGTCCACGAGATGGACTACGACGCCCAGCCACGGGCGACCTACTGCCGACCCGAGATCGCCTCGATCGGCAAGACCGAGGAGCAGGTGAAGGCCGCGGGCACGCCCTACAAGGTCGGCAAGGTCCCGTTCCAGGCGATCGCCAAGGCCCTCATCGGCGGCGAGTACGAGGGGTTCGCCAAGGTCATCTCGAACCCCGAGACGCAGGACACGCTCGGCGTCCACATCGTCGGCCCGCACGCGACCGACCTCATCGCCGAGGCATCGCTGGCGTTCACGCTCGACGCGACGCCCTGGGAGATCGGCTCGGCCACCCACGCCCATCCGACCCTGTCGGAGGTCGTCGGCGAGGCGGCGCTCGCGGTCGACGGGCGCTCGATCAACTTCTGATCGACCGATGGCCGTGACGAAGGCGACCGACACCGGTCTCGCGGCCAGCGTCGGATTGACCGACGACGACCTCATCGCGATGTACCGGCTGGTCGCTCTCGCCCGCTCGCTCGACGAGCGGATGTGGGTCCTCAACCGGGCCGGCCGGATCCCGTTCGTGATCTCGGGCCAGGGCCACGAGGGCGCGCAGGTCGGCATCACCTGGCCGCTCC
>DATBMM010000169.1:0-4404 GCA_036554825.1 Candidatus Limnocylindrales bacterium | reverse complement strand
GGCCACTACCTCGTGATGGCCACCCGCAAGGGGATCATCAAGAAGACGCCACTCGAGCAGTTCGAGCGGGTGCGCGCCACGGGCATCCGGGCGATCACCATCAACGAGGACGACGAGCTCGCCTGGGTCGACGTCTCGGGTGGCGCCGACGACATCATCCTGGCCACCGCCCAGGGGATGCTGGCGCGCTTCGAGGAGAGCGAGGTCCGGCCGATGGGCCGCGATGCCGCCGGCGTCATCGGCATCCGCCTGCTCAAGCGCGAGGGCGACAGCGTCGTCGCGATGAGCGTGGTCGAACCCGAGGCGGACCTGCTGGTCCTGACCGAGACGGGATACGGCAAGCGAGTCGCGATCGGCGACTTCCGGCGCAAGCATCGTGGCGGGCAGGGCGTGCGCCTCATCGCCCTCGAGGGCCGGAAGACCGGTCTTGTCGCCGCCGTCCAGCAGGTCACCGAGGCCGACGAGGAGCTCGTCCTGATCTCCGAAGGTGGCCAGGTGATCCGGACCGAGACCAACACCATCAACCGCTACTCGTCCGGCGCCCGCGGCGTCATCGTCATGCGCCTGGCCGAGGGCGACCGCGTCGCCGCGATCGCCGCGTTCCGCCCCGGACTTGCGGACCGGGACGGCTTGGGCGACGATGACGGCCCCGCGACTGGCGGTCCCGGTCAGGCCGACCCGAGCGGTGGCGCGGTGTGACGGTCTTCGGCCAGCGGGAGGCGGTGCCCTTGTACGCGGACCAGTTCGAGATCTACCACGGCAACGCCAATCCGGAATTGGCGCGCAAGATCGCGCGCTATCTCGGGATGGAGTGCGGCAAGGCCGAGGTCTTCCAGTTCGCCAACGAGAACATCTTCGTGAAGATCCTCGACAACGTCCGCGAAAAGGACGTCTTCCTGGTCCAGCCGACCTCGCACCCGGTCAACCAGTCGATCATGGAGCTGCTGATCATGATCGACGCGTTCAAGCGCGCGTCGGCCGGGCGCATCACCGCGGTCATCCCGTTCTACGCCTACGGCCGGTCCGACAAGAAGGACCAGCCGCGCGTGCCGATCACCGCCCGTCTTATCGCCGACATGATCACGGTCGCCGGCGCCGATCGCGTGCTGTCGATGGACCTCCACCAAGGCCAGATCCAGGGCTTCTTCAACATCCCGGTCGACGAGCTCACCGCCGTCCACATGCTGTCGCGCTACTTCATCGACAAGCGCCTCGACGACCTCGTCGTCGTGACCGACCTCGGCTTCGCCAAGCGCGCCCGGGCCTTCGCCGAGCTGCTCGACGCCCCCCTCGCGATCATCGAGAAGCGGCGGGTGGGCAACCTCGACCGGGCGGAGCTCATGAACGTCATCGGCGAGGTGCGCGGCAAGCGGGCGATCATCGTCGACGATGAGATCGACACGGCCGGCACGCTGGTCGAGATCGTCCGGGCGCTCGAGCGCGAGGGCGTCCCCGAGATGTACGCCTGTGCCACGCACGGGGTGCTGAGCGACCCGGCCATCGAGCGCCTCCGCGACAGCTCGCTCAGCGAGGTCGTCGTGACCGACTCGGTGCCGCTCCAGGCGTCGAAGCGCATCCCGAAGCTGACCGTGCTGTCCGTGGCGCCGCTCATCGGCGAGGCGATCAAGCGCATCCATCGCGGCGAGTCCGTCGGGGCGCTGTTCTCGAGCGAGGTCTCGTTCACGCAGGAGATGCTCCTGTGGGACGAGGGCCAGGACGGCTCGGGCGGATCGTCCGGTCCGGATTCGCCCGACGACGGGGAGCCTTCATCAGCGGATCCCACGAGTCCGCTGGCCGCGGCGGTACCATCCGAGCGATGACACTCAAGCTGCACCGCCCCGACGGCGAGGGCGGCCTCGACGCCGGTCCGTCGGAGCCCGACTGGCAGAGCCAGCTCCGCTCGCCGCGCTGGGGCGCTGGGCTCCGCCGCGGGCGGCTGCACGACATGCGCAACACCGAGATGGAACCGACCTCGCGGTTCCTCGCGGTGCTGTTCTGGGCCGGGCTGGCGGTCGCGACGTTCGTGCTGCTGGTGGTCGGCTACGGGACGGGGTTCTGGTCGTAGGCGACTGACCGATCCCGGTCGCCCGACCGGGATCCGCGCCGACTCGCCCTATACTCAGCCTTCCGATGCGATTCTTCTCCCGTTTCGTCGATTCGAACGACCGTGAGCTGCGACGGATCCAGCCGTGGGTCGACGAGGCCAACGCGCTCGAGGCCGAGTTCGAAGCCCTGTCCGGCGACGAGATCCGCGCCCAGTTCGCCGAGATCCGCGACGAGGTCCGCGCGAACGCCCAGCCCGAGGAGCCGTCCGAGGACGAGCTCCACCACGAGGACCTCGAGCGTCGCCGTGAGCTGACCAAGGCGCGCCGCAAGCGCGAGAACGAACGCCTCCAGAAGGCGCTCGACGAGGTGCTGCCCGAGGTCTTCGCGATGACCCGCGAGGCCATGAAGCGGACGCTCGACATGCGCCACTTCGACGTCCAGCTGATCGGCGGCGCGGTGCTCCACCAGGGCCGCATCGCGGAGATGCGCACAGGCGAGGGCAAGACCCTCGTCGCGCCGCTGGCGGCCATCCTCAACTCCCTGACCGGCCGCGGCGTCCACATCGTGACCGTCAACGACTACCTGGCCCGGCGCGACCCGCAGTGGATGGGGCCGATCTACCACTTCCTCGGCGTCAGCGTCGGGATGATCCTGGGGCAGCAATCGGACGGCGGCGCCGCGTCCTACGTCTTCGAGCCCGGCTACCCGACGAACGACGAGCGGCTGATCAACCTGCGGCCGGTCGAGCGGGCGGAGGCCTATGCCGCGGACGTGACGTACGGCACGAACAACGAGTTCGGGTTCGACTACCTGCGCGACAACATGGTCGTCGAGCTCGCTCAGCGGGTGCAGCGCGAGCGCTACTTCGCGATCGTCGACGAGGTCGACAACATCCTCATCGACGAGGCGCGGACGCCGCTGATCATCTCGGGCCAGGCCGAGGAATCTGCCGACCTGTACTTCACGTTCGCCCGCCTGGTGCCGCGCCTCAAGGAACGGCCCGAGGGCGCCGAGGAGGGCGGCGACTACTTCGTCGACCTCAAGGATCGGGCGGTCAGCCCGACCGAGGAGGGCGTGCACAAGATGGAGGGGTTCCTGAGCGTCGACAACCTGTACGACGCGGACCCCCGGCTGGCCCGCCACTTCGAACAGGCGCTGCGCGCCCATGCGCTCTACAAGCGCGACCGCGACTACATCGTCAAGGACGGTGAGATCGTCATCGTCGACGAGTTCACCGGCCGCCAGATGCCTGGACGCCGCTGGAGCGAGGGCCTCCACCAGGCGATCGAGGCCAAGGAGGGCCTGCGCGTCCAGCGCGAGAGCGTGACGCTCGCGACGATCACGTTCCAGAACTACTTCCGCCTCTACGACAAGCTCGCCGGCATGACCGGTACCGCGATGACGGAGGCCGAGGAGTTCCACAAGATCTACCAGCTCGAGGTGGTCGGGATCCCGACCCACAAGGACATGATCCGGACCGACGAGCCAGACCTCGTGTTCCGCGATGAGAAGGCGAAGTTCAACGCGCTCATCGACGAGGTCGTGGAGATGCAGGAGGCGGGCCGACCCGTGCTGGTCGGCACGGTCAGCGTCGAGAAGTCCGAGATCCTCTCGGCGATGCTCAAGCGCCGCGGCGTCAAGCACGAAACGCTGAACGCGAAGTTCCACGAGAAGGAGTCGGGCATCGTCGCCCAGGCCGGTCGCACCGGCGCCGTGACGATCGCCACGAATATGGCCGGCCGCGGCACCGACATCCTGCTCGGCGGCAACCCGGCTGGCCTGGCGTCCGAGGCGCTCCACCGCAAGGGCCTCAACCCGGCCGAGGTCGACCCGGCCACCTACCGGGCGGCCCTCGACGAGGCCAAGGCGTTGACCGAAGCGGACCACGTCGAGGTGGTCGAGGCCGGCGGGCTGCACATCATCGGCACCGAGCGCCACGAGTCGCGGCGCATCGACAACCAGCTCCGTGGCCGCGCCGGTCGCCAGGGCGACCCCGGCTCGTCGCGGTTCTACCTGTCGCTCGATGACGACCTCATGAAGCGCTTCGCCTCCGATCGCGTGACCGGGCTCATGGAGCGGCTCGGGCTCGAGGAGGACGTCGCCATCGAGTCGCGCCTCGTCTCGAAGACCATCGAGAGCGCCCAGAGCCGCGTCGAGGGCTACAACTTCGACATCCGCAAGCGCGTCGTGGAGTTCGACGACGTCATCAACAAGCAGCGCGAGACGATCTACGCGGAGCGCGACAAGGTCCTCAAGAACGAGGACCTGACCGAGACCGTCCGCGCCTTCCTCGACGAGGAGCTCGACACCATGGTCGAGGGCCACCTCGTGGGTGAGGATCCCGATGCCTGGGACGTG